>JAEWDJ010000504.1 GCA_023390155.1 Actinomycetes bacterium
CAGCGCCGACCGGCGCTTCGCGGCCCTCCTGATGCTCCCCGCCGCCCTGTTCCTCGCCGTCTTCATCGGCTGGCCGCTGCTGCAGTTCGTGGGCGACAGCTTCTTCCGCATCAGCCCGTTCGCGGGCGGCCCGCGCGAGTTCGTCGGGTTCGCCAACTACGTCACCGCGTTCACGAGCTCCGACTTCGCCAACGCCGCCTGGCGCACGATCGTCTACACGGTCATCGTCGTCGCATTCGAGTTCGCGCTCGGGCTCGTGGTGGCCCTGCTGTTCACCTCGCTGGGCACGTCGTCCCGCATCTTCCGCACGATCTTCCTCTACCCGCTGATGATCGCCCCGATCGTGGCCGGCCTGCTCTGGCGGTTCCTGCTCATCGACAACTTCGGCATCGTCAACGAGCTGCTGAAGTCGGTGGGCATCATCCAGTCGAGCGACCAGATCCAGTGGCTCTCCGACCCGAACATCGCCCTCTTCTCCGTGGCCATCCCCGACATCTGGCTGACCACGTCGTTCATCACCCTCGTGCTCTTCGCCGGCCTGCAGAACATCCCGGGCGACGTGATCGAGGCGGCGCGGCTCGACGGCGCGCGCTACACGACCATCCTCTTCCGCATCGTCATCCCGCTGCTGCGGCCGGTCATCGCCGTCGCCCTCATCGTGCGCGGGATCGACGCCGCCCGCGCCTTCGACGTCATCGTCATCCAGACCAACGGAGGCCCGCAGCAGAGCACCGAGACGCTGTCGCTGCTGATCTACCGTACGATGGTCCGCTTCGGCGACCCGGGACTCGCGAGCGCGATGGGCACCATCTACCTGATCGCGATGCTCGCCGTGGCGCTCGTCGCCATCCTCACGATCTGGAAGCCGGGAAGCGAGGACGCACGATGAACGGACCGGAGACGCGACGTCTGAGCTCGCGGGCCCTCCTCTGGCTGATCCTGATCGCCGTGGTGGTGCTGTACGGCTTCCCCTTCCTCTACATGCTCTTCACGTCGTTCAAGACCCCGCTCGAGACGATCTCGGTGCCGCCGAAGCTGCTGCCCTCGACGTGGACCGTCGACAACTACATCGCGGCGCTCAGTCGCGACGGCGTGCTCGCCTCCTTCGTCAACAGCATCATCACGGCCGTGCTGAGCACCCTGATCTCCCTCGTCCTCGCGATCCCCGCCGCCTATGCGGTCACCCGGTTCCGCACGCGGACCGGCCGGATCTTCATCGTCCTCGCCCTCGTCGCCCGCATGGTCCCGCCGATCGTCATCGGCGTGCCGATGATCGCGATCTTCCGCACCCTCGGCATCTCCGACACCTCCCTGGCGCTCGCGATCGCCCACACGACGATCTCCCTGCCGCTGTCGATCTGGCTCATGTCGAGCTTCTTCGAGGCCGTGCCCGTCGAGCTGGAGGAGGCCGCCAAGATCGACGGGAACAGCCGGCTCGGCGCACTCTGGCGGGTCGTCATCCCGGTGACCTCGGGCGGTGTCGCCGTCACCGCGATCTTCGCGTTCCTCGCCAGCTGGAACGAGTTCCTGTTCGCGCTGCTGCTCACCGCCGTCCGGTCGCAGACCACGCCGATCGTGATCGCGAACTTCCAGACGCAGTTCGGACTCGACTGGGGATCGATGACGGCGCTCGCCGTGCTCTACTCGATCCCGGTGATCCTGCTCACGCTGCTGCTGCAGCGGCACATCGTCGCCGGCCTCACGCTGGGCGCGGTCAAGGGTTGATGGGGGAGGGACGAGAGAGGTGGCTGTGAAGAGCATCGGCATCCGGGACGTCGCGGAACTGGCCGGGGTGTCCGTCACCACGGTGTCGCACGTGCTGAACGAGACCCCGCACACGCGGGTCTCGGAGGAGACGCGCACACGGGTGCGAGAGGCGGCCAAGACGCTGGGATACGGACCGAACCGCATGGCGCAGGCCCTGCGCACCAACCGGTCCAAGCTGATCGGCCTGCTGAGCGAGGAGATCGCGACCACCCCGCACGCCGGCCGGATCATCCTCGGCGCGCAGAACGCGGCGCGCGAGCACGACCTGACCCTGGTCATCATCAACACCGAGCGGGAGGCGGACGGGTCGTCGCACCGTGAGGACGTGCAGGCCCTGATCGACCGGCAGGTCGACGCCATCCTGTACGCGACGATGTACCACCGGACGGTGTCGCTCCCGCCCAACCTGCAGGCGACGCCCGCGGTGCTGATCGACGCGACCGACCGGGCGGGGATCGTGCCGGCGGTCGTGCCCGACGAGGTGGGCGGCGCGGTCGCCGCGGTGACCCACCTGGTCGAAGCGGGGCACACGCGGATCGGCTTCCTCAACAACGACGACGACGTGCCGGCGACCCACCTGCGGCTCGCGGGCTACCGCCGCGTCCTCGAGCAGCACGGCATCCCGTTCGACGAGAGCCTGGTGCTGCAGTCGCCGTCGGAGACGCTCCCCGGCTACGGGCTGGCCCGCGAGCTGCTCGCCCGCCCCGACCGCCCCACCGCGCTGTTCTGCTACAACGACCGGATGGCCATGGGCGCCTAC
>JAEWDJ010000505.1 GCA_023390155.1 Actinomycetes bacterium
GGCCTGGCCGAAGCCGATGGTGTGGGCGTCGAAGGGGGCGGGCTCGGCCAGGAGGGCGAGGCCGCTGGTCTCGGCGAGCTCCCCGCCGGCGGTGCCGGCGGGGAGTTCGAGCCAGGAGGCGTCCACCGGCGCGCCGGAGGGGCCGAGCACGCGCACGGGGTGGCGCACGGCGCCGGGGACGGCGGCGGCGAACGCGTCGAGGGTGCCTTCGCCGCCGTCCGCGGTCGGGGCGAGCACGACGTGGTCGACGGGCCGCACCTCCGACCAGCCCTCGGCGAGGGCCGCGGCCACGTCGGCGGCCGCGGCCGAGCCCTTGAACGAGTCGGGGGCGACGACGACGGTGCGGGCGGTCACGCCCTTCACACTGGCACAGACCGCAGCGGGATGCTGCGCTCGAACGCCTCCACCGTGCGGGCGACGACCTCGGCCGGGTCGGCGGCCCAGATGTCCGCGTTGAAGATCTCGACCTCCACGTCGCCCGCGTAGCCGGTGGCGTCGACGGCGGCGGTGAGGCCGGCGAAGTCGACGTGGCCGTCGCCCATCATGCCGCGGGCGAGGAGGGCGTCGGCCGGGATCGGGGTGAGGAAGTCGCAGACCTGATAGCTCGCGATGCGGCCGGCGGCGCCCGCGCGGGCGATCTGGTCGAGCACCTGCGGGTCCCACCAGATGTGGAAGGTGTCCACGACCACGCCGACCGACTCCGCCGGGAAGGGCTCCGCGAGGTCCAGCGCCTGGCCGAGAGTGGAGACCACCGCTCGGTCGGCCGCGTACATCGGGTGGAGGGGCTCGATCGCGAGCGTGACGCCGGCGGCGCGCGCCTCCGGCTCCAGCTCGGCGAGGGCGTCTGCCACTCGGGAGCGGGCGCCGATCAGGTCCGTCGATCCGGCGGGCAGGCCGCCCGCGACGAGCACCAGGACCGCGGCCGACCCGGAGGCCCCGGCGTCGGCGAGCGCGGCGGTCTCCTCGATCGCCCGGCGGTTCTCGTCCAGCGCCGCGCGGCCCTCCGGCCCCTCGGGCGCGGTGAAGAATCCGCCGCGGCAGAGGCTGGAGACGCGGAGGCCGCTGTCGGCGACCATCCGCCCGGCCTGCGCGAGGCCGACCTCGGCGACGGGCTCGCGCCAGAGCCCGATCGCCTCCACGCCCGCAGCGGAGGTGAGGCGGAGGGCGTCGGCGAGGGAGGCGTACTTGATCGTGGCCTGGTTGATCGACAGGCGGGCCGGGGCGCTCACGCGTCCACCCCGTTCAGGCGCAGGAGGTCGGACCAGCGGCGGGCCGCGAGGTCGGGCTGCTCGAGCGCGCCGCACGCTCCGGCCAGCCGCACGATCTCGGAGAGGTGCGGCAGGCTGCGCGCGGCGTGCAGGCCGCCGACCATCGAGAAGGCGTCCTGGTGACCGTTGAGCCAGGACAGAAACGCGACGCCGGTCTTGTAGAAATAGGTGGGCGCCGCGAAGATCTGTCGCGACAGCGCCTCGGTCGGGCCGAGGATCGCCCGGTAGCGCTCCGGGTCGCCGTCGTCGAGCGCCTGGATGGCGGCGGAGGCGCTCGGCGCGAGGGCGGCGAAGGCGCCGAGCAGCGCGTCGGAGTGCACGTGCCCCTCCCCCTCGATCAGGCCGACGTAGTTGAAGTCGTCGCCCGTGAACATGCGCACGCCCTCGGGGAGCCGCGACCGCAGGGCGATCTCGGCGTCCGCGTCCAGCAGGCTCATCTTGATGCCCGCGACCTTGTCGCCGCCGGCCTCGATGATGCGCAGCACCGTCTCCGCGTCGCCGAAGTAGCCGGCGAGCGCGGGGTCGAACGCCTCGCCCAGCCAGTGGAGGACGACCGGCGCACCGGCCGCCTCCAGCACCGCCGCGTAGACGCGCTCGTAGTCGGCGGGCGACTGCGCGGCGCGGGCGAGGTGACGGCTCGCCATGAGCACGACGCCGGCGCCCGCGTCCTCGGTGAAGTGCAGCTGCTCGACGTAGGCGTCGATCACCGCGTCGAGCGGGATGACCGCCTCCTCCACGTGGTCGGTGTTGACCCCGGCGACGACCGAGCCGCCGGCCGCGCGCGCCTCCGCGGCGCTCCGGGTGATGAGCTCGCGGGTGGCGGCGGCGTCGAGGCCCATGTTGCGCTGGGCCGTGTCCATCGCGTCCGCCACGCCCAGGCCCCAGCCGTAGACGTGCCGGCGGAACGCGAGCGTCGCGTCCCAGTCGATCTCGGCCGGCGCGCCGGGCACGTTCTCGGCCCACGACTTCGGGATGACGTGCGCCGCCGCGTAAGCGACGCGCGAGCGCAGCGGCTCGGTGGGGCGCTCGGCGGCCGTGGGCTCGCCGAGCGGTGCGGTGGAGGTCGTGCCGTCGGCGTTCAGGAGGGTGACGGCGCGCACGGCGACATCCGTCATCGGGCGACCTCGAGCTGCGGCAGGCGCACCTCCGCGAGGTCGACGCGGCGGCCCTCGCGGGCGGAGCGGAGACCCTCCTCGGCGAGCTGCACTCCGCGGGCGCCGGCGAGGAAGTCGTAGGGGTTGGGCGCGTCCTCGAGCACGTGGCGGAGGAACTCCTCCCACTGGGTCTTGAAGCCGTTCTCGAACACCTCGTTCGCGGGCGACTCGATCCAGTCGGCGGCGTAGTCGTGCTCGTCGGCGAGGTCGGGGTTCCAGACGGGCTTCGGGGTCGCGTTGCGCGGCTGGATCTTGCAGCCGAACAGGCCGACGACCGCGCTGCCGTGCGTGCCGTCGACCTGGAACTCGACCAGCTCGTCCCGGTTGACCCGCGTGGTCCAGCTGGAGTTGAGCTGCGCCGTCACCCCGCCGGCGAGCTGGAAGATCGCGTACGCCGCGTCGTCCGCCGTCGCCGCGTAGGGCCGGCCCTGCTCGTCCACCCGCTGCGGGATCTCGGTGACCGCGTGCGCGTAGACCGACTCCACCCGGCCGAAGAGGTTCTCGAGCACGTAGCTCCAATGCGGGAACATGTCGACCACGATGCCGCCGCCGTCCTCGGCGCGGTAGTTCCAGCTCGGGCGCTGGGCGGCCTGCCAGTCGCCCTCGAACACCCAGTAGCCGAACTCGCCGCGCACGGAAAGGATGCGGCCGAAGAATCCGGAGTCGATCAGGCGCTTGAGCTTGCGCATCCCGGGCAGGTAGAGCTTGTCGTGCACCACCCCGTTCTTGATGCCGGCCGCGTCGGCCAGGCGGGCGAGCTCCAGCGCCTCCTCGAACGACTCGGCGGTCGGCTTCTCGGTGTAGATCGCCTTGCCCGCCGCGATCGCCTTGCGGATCGCCGTGCTCCGCGCCTTCGTGACGAGGAAGTCGGCGTAGATCTGCCAGCGGTCGTCGGCCAGCGCCGCGTCGAGGTCGGTCGTGTAGTCCGGGATGTCGTGGCGCTTCGCCAGCTCGGCCAGCTTCTCCTCGCTGCGCCCGACGAGCAGCGGCTCGACCTGCACGCGGCTGCCGTCGGAGAGCAGCACGCCGCCCTGCTCGCGGATCGCGAGGATCGACCGCACCAGGTGCTGCCGGTAGCCCATGCGCCCGGAGACGCCGTTCATGATGATGCCGATCGACGACACGTGTACTCCTTCGTGCTTGTGTGCGTGGGGGCGCTTGCGGGGCCGGGGCGAGGGGGCCGCGGGTGGGCGGGGTCTCGGTGGGGGCCTTTCGGGAAAGCGCTTACCGTGCAGGATAAGCGGGTTGGGTGACGGGTGTCAACAGGGCGGGGGCTATCGGTGCGTCGTGCGGTGGTGTGGCGCTTGCGCTCGACGCGCGCCGCGCGGCGTTCGGTCGGCGTCGGCCTCCGGCTTGCCGCCCGGCGAAGTTCACGTTGTTGCGGTCAGGTCGCGGATTTAGCCGCAACTAAGTGAACTTCGGCGGGGTGCGGCAGGGCGACCTGGGCCGAGGTTCACGCTGTTGCGGTCAAGAACGGGTTTTAGCCACAACGACGTGAACTTCGGCGGGCGCGGGAGGTGCAACCACACCCGAGGTGCGCGTTATTACCGTCAAGAGCGGGTTTTAGCCGCAACGGCGTGAACTTCGGCGGGTGCGGGAGGTGCGACCACGCCCGAGGTTCACGTTGTTGCGGTCAAGAGCGGGTTTTACCCGCAACAACCTGAACCTCGGCGGGGTGCGGCAGGTGCGACCAAGCCCGAGGTGCACGTTGTTGCGGTCGACCCGTGGCCGTCGACCGCATAGAGGTCGCCTTCGCGGGGCGGCGGAACGTGCCATAGCCCGCCGAGGTTCACGTTGTTGCGGTCAAAAGCGGGTTTTAGCCGCAACAACGTGAACTTCGGCGGGCGAGGGAGGTGCGGACGCACCGGGAGAGCGCTTACCATCCGTACGGTGGCAACGACTGCGGGAGGAACATCCATGCGCGCACTGATCCTGAGCGGCGGCGGGCGGTATGCCGATCCGTGGCATCCCTTCGCCGAGACCTCGGCCCGGCTCGCGGAGCTCCTGCGCGGCCAGGGGCTCGATGTGGAGATCTCGGAGGAGGTGGATGCGCGCATGGCCGCGCTGACGACCGACGACCCGGACCTCCTGGTGCTCAACGTCGGCGACCCGGCTCACACCGGCACGCCCGACCCGGAGGCGGAGGCGCGCGGGCGGACGGGGCTCCTCGCACACCTCGAGCGCGGCCGGCCGCTGCTCGCCTCGCACGTGACCTCCACGTCACTGCGGGGCGTGCCCGAGTGGGAGGCGATCCTCGGCGGCGTCTGGGTGCGCGGCACCAGCTTCCACCCGGACTACGGGCCGGCGACGATCCACGTGCACGCCGACCGCGACCCCATCGTCGCGGGCCTCGGCGACTTCGCCGTGACCGACGAGCGCTACACCGACCTGCGGGTCGACCCGGCGGTGGAGGCGCTCGCGACCCACGAGCACGACGGCCGCGAGCACCCCCTCATCTGGACACGCCGCTACGGCGACGCGAAGGTCTTCTACGACGCGTTGGGCCACGACGCGGCGTCGTACGATGCGCCGGAGCACCGGGAGATCCTGGAGCGGGCGGTGCGGTGGCTGGTGGGCGACCGGGCGTAGGAGGCGCGCCGGGTTCGCGGAGCAGCGGCCCCAGCGGGCCGGCGACGCGGGCTCGTGGAACGGGTACTCCGGCAGGCCACCGACGCGAAAGCTCGCGGAGCGAGTGCTCCGGCAGGCCACCGACGCAAAAGCTCGCGGAGCGAGTGCTACGGCGGGCCACCGACGCGAAAGCTCGCGGAGCGAGTGCTCCGGCGGGCCACCGACGCGAGGGCTCGCTGGGACGCCCGCTCCGCCGGGCCGGCGACGCGGGCTCGTGGAGCAGAAGTTTCGGGCACCGACGCGGGCTCGCCGGACGGGCACCCCGGCAGGCCACCGACGCGAAGCTTGCGGAGCGACTACCCCAGCGAGCCACCGACGCGAGGGCTTGCGGAGCGGCTGCCCCAGCGAGCCACCGACGCGAGGGCTTGCAGAGCGGCTGCCCCATCAGGCCACAAACGCGCCGGCTCGCCGATCGACGCTCTCCCTGGACCGTCAGCCACCCGGCGGCTGCCCCCACGCGGCTGCCACGTCTCCACCCAAACGCGCCGGCAGCCGCTCAGCGGCTCGCGCCGCTCGCGCACCACCAAGGCCCCGAGCCCGCAGACCCCCTCGCCACCAGCCCCACCCAAGCGACACCGGGCACCACCGCGCCACCCCTCCAAACTCCCTCCCAAACTCCCTCTTGACGAACCCCCACCCCACCCCGCACACTTGGGAATGCGCATTCTGGGAATGCGCAATCCACTGCACCGAGGAGTCGACGATGACAGCACGCCCGACAGCACGACGCCGGCCGGTCGCCGCTTTCGCGATGCGGCCGGGCCTGCCCGGGCAGCTGTTCGGCGCCGACGAGCTGGCGGCGCTCGGCCGGGTCGCGGAGCTCGACGCGGGCCTCGCGCTCACCGACTTCGCCGACGCACCGGCCGGCCTCCTGGACACGGTGGAGGTGCTGATCACCGGCTGGGGGTCGCCCCGCATCGGCTCCGGCGAGCTCGACCGGATGCCGCGGCTGCGGGCGATCGTGCACGCGGCGGGCACGGTGAAGGGGCACATCGACGACGTGGCGTGGGAGCGGGGCGTGCTGGTGACCAGTGCGGCGAGCGCGAACGCGTATCCCGTCGCGGAGTACACGCTCGCCATGATCCTGCTGGCGGGCAAGCGCGTGCCCGACTACATCCGCGGGTACGCGCTCGATCCGGCGGTCTACGCGGCCGAGCCGGACCCGGCGATCGGCAACTTCGGCCGCACGGTCGGGATCGTGGGGGCGTCGCGGGTGGGACGGCGGGTGATCGAGCTGCTCGAGCCGTTCGACCTCGAGGTGCTGCTGTACGACCCGTATCTGGAGGCGGGCGACCCGCTGCTGGAGCGGGCGCGGACGGTCGGGCTCGACGAGCTGTTCGCCGCCTCGAGCATCGTCAGCGTGCACGCGCCGCTGCTGCCGGAGACGGTGGGGATGATCGGCGCGGCCCAGCTGGGGCTGCTGCCCGACGGAGCCACCCTGATCAACACCGCCCGTGCACCCATCGTCGATCAGGAGGCGCTCACCGCCGCCGTGCGGGACCGCGGCCTCCGCGCGGTGCTCGACGTCACCGATCCCGAGCCGCTGCCCGCCGACCACCCGCTGCGGACACTGCCCGGGGTCATCCTCACGCCGCACGTCGCCGGCGCCCTCGGCACGGAGCTGCGCCGGCTGGGCGAGTGCGCCGTGCACGAGGTCGAGCGGTTCGCCGCGGGCGAGCCGGCCGAGCATCCCGTCACGAAAGAAGCGCTGATCGCCGTTGCCTGACACCGAGACCCGCACCCCACCCCTTTCCCCCGCCGAGGAGGC
>JAEWDJ010000511.1 GCA_023390155.1 Actinomycetes bacterium
GGGGGGGGGGGGGGGGCGCGGCCGCCCCCCCCCCCCCCGCGCCGGTGGTTCACTTGACGGGCTTCAGCGACTTGGCGATGTAGCCGATGTTGCCGGACAGCCAGTTGGAGGGCGTCGCCCACAGGTCGTCCGTCGTGGGCATCCCGGTGAAGTACTGGTCGCGGTAGGTGGTCACCGCGCCGTTCTGGCTCAGGATGATGTAGGGCTGGTTCTCGGCGAAGTAGCTGCCGAGCGCCTGGTATGCGCTGGTCAGCGTCGCCGGGTCGTTGGTGCCGCCCGCCTCGGCGATGAGACCGTCGACGGTCGGGTCGCTGAACCGGACGAAGTTCGCGTTGGCCGGCTTGCCGACGGGTGCGGACTTCGCGGAGTCCAGGCTGTCGCTGAACTGCTGGAACGGGTTCGGGCCGGTCGGGATGCGGTCGTCGAGCAGGTCGAACGTGCCGTTCTGGCGGGCCGTCGAGTAGGCGCCCAGCGAGAGCTCCTCCGGGGTGGCGGTGACACCGATCTTGGCGAAGTCCTGCACGAGGAGCTGGTTCGCGGTGATGGTGTCGGTGTAGCCGGTGACGGTCGTGATCTTGAACTCGACGGGCTTGCCGTCCTTGCCGAGGAGCTTGCCGGATCCGTCGTAGCTGTAGCCGGCATCGGTGAGCGTCTTCTTCGCCTTCTCGACGTCCTGGTCGAGCGTCTTGCCCTGGTAGGCGGCCGGGATGTAGGCCTCGTCGCGGGGCTGGAGCAGGCTGGTCGGGTTGGCCGGGGTGTCCGTGCCGCCGAACGCCTGCTTGATGATCGCGTCGCGGTCGATCGAGAGGCTGAGCGCCTGGCGGAAGGCCAGGTCGTCGAACGGCGCCTTGCTCAGGTTGGGCATGAGCACCTTGATGTCGGCCGGGATCGACGTGAACTTGTTGTACTTCGGGTCCTTGTCGACGAACGACTTCTGCACGTCCTGGAGGGCGATGCCGGCCCAGTCGATCTGGCCCGCGTTGAGCGAGTTCAGGGCGGCCGCGTTGCCCGTGGAGGTCACCAGGCGGATGCCCGGGATGGCCGGCTGGCCCTCCTGGTAGTAGTCCTTGTTCGCGGTGAGGGTCACCGACTGGGGCGTGAACTGGCCGAAGTCGAAGGCGCCGGTGCCGACGGGCTTCTGGTTCGTCGTCTTCGCGGGGTCGGGGATGTCCTTCCAGATGTGCTCGGGCACGATGAAGGTCAGGCCCAGGAGCCGGTACTCGTTCGGGTAGTCGGGCTGAGTGAGCGTGATGGCGACGTGGGTGTCGTCCACGGCCTTCGCGTCCGCGATCTTGAGGCCGTAGAGGTTCAGCTCGGGCTTCTCCTTCAGCAGCGTGTACGTGTAGGCCACGTCGGCTGCGGTGAACGGCTTGCCGTCCTGCCATTTCACGCCGCTGCGCAGGGTCACGGTGTAGGTGAGGCCGTCGGGGGAGACGGTGTACTCGGTGCCGAGCCAGGGCTGCGGCTTCTCGTTCTTGGCGGAGTTGAAGTAGAACAGCGGCTCGTAGACGGCTCCCAGGATGGCGCCGTTCGCGCCATAGGCCACATCGGAGACGAACGGGTTGAAGTTGTCCGTCAGGTTGCCGGGGTTGCCGGAGTAGACGTTGAGGTAACGGGCGCTCGAGGCGGTGCCGCTGCCGGAGCAGCCGGTCACGGCGAGCGTGGTGGCCGCCAGGATCGCGAGAGCCGCAGCCACTCGCATCTTCATCGACTTGCGTGGTCGCACTGCATTTCTCCTCGGTGTTCGGGGAATGGATTGAGCGAGAGCATACATAGCGGTACGCAGAGGTAGCAAGAGGTATTTTGTTACCAAAAGATTTCCGCCGATTGATGTAGACCAAATGCGTACCACATGGCTACTATGACAAACACCCACCGCCCACAGGAGGAAATGTGATTCGAGTCGGTCTTCTCGGTTCCGGTTTCATCGCCGACACCTACGCGGACGCCCTGCAAGACGTCCGCGGAGCCGAGATCGTCGCCACCTACTCCCGCGACCTGGCCCGTGCCGAGGCCTTCGCGGAGAAGTGGGGCCCCATCGCCCGGCAGTACGACGACATGACGGCGCTGTGCGCCGACCCCGGCATCGACCTGGTCGTGATCGCGCTCCCCAACGAGGCGCACGTGGAGGCGGTGCGGATCGCCGCGGCCGCCGGCAAGGGCATCGTCTGCACCAAGCCGCTGGCCCGCACCGGCGCCGAGGCCGCCGAGATCCTCCGGATCGTGCGCGAGGCCGGCGTGTGGCACGGCTATGCGGAGAGCTCGGTCTTCTCGCCCAACATCGCCAAGGCGCACCAGATGGTCATGGCCGGTGCGATCGGCGAGCCGCTCACCATGCGCGCCAGGGAGGCCCACTCGGGCCCGCACGCCCCGCACTTCTGGGACGCGGAGACCGCCGGGGGCGGCGCGCTGCTCGACATGGGCTGCCACACGGTGGAGTCGGCCCGTCACTTCTTCGGCAAGGACAACCCGGTGACGGAGGTCTTCGCCTGGGGCGCCACGATGGCGCACGCCGACAAGACCACGGGCGAGGACACCGCGATCGCCCTGCTGAAGTTCGCCGGCGGGCAGCTCGCCCAGATCGAGTCCTCTTGGATCGAGAAGGGCGGGATGCAGCTGCGGCACGAGCTCGTCGGCACCGCCGGCCGCCTGGTCACCGACACCTCCCACACCCCGGTCTGGGGCTTCATCGAGAACCCGGCCGGGTACCTGGTCGAGAAGGCGGACGCCGACACCGGCTGGGTGTACCCCGTTCCCGAGGAGGCGCGGGCCTACGGCTTCAGCCAGGAGATGCGCCACTTCGTCGACCGGTTCGCCGCGGGCGAGGTGCCCGACGAGACCTTCGACGACGGCTTCGTCGTCAACTGCATCCTCGACGCCTGCTACACCTCGATGCGCACCGGCGTCTGGGAGACGGTGAGCCTCGAGCGATGACCGAGATCCTGGGCCTCGACCAGGCCGCCGTGCGCACGGACTACCCGGAGCCGCTCTGGGTGCAGGCCGCCGACTCCCTCCGCGACCGCATCGCCAGCGGCGAGCTGCGCTCGGGCAGCCGGCTGCCGCCCGAGCGCGAGCTCTGCCAGTCGCTCGGCATCAGCCGCGTGACCCTGCGCAAGGCGCTGCAGGCCCTCGTCGAAGACGGCGCGCTGGCGTCGTCGCACGGACGCGGCTGGTACGTCTCCGGCGGCGGCGACACCCGCAACGAGTGGCCCAACAGCCTCGAGTCGTTCAGCGAGACGGCCGAGCGGATGGGCCTCGTCGCCACCTCCCGCGTGCTGCAGGCCAGCACGGTGCCCGCGACGATCGACGACGCGGAGCTCCTCGGCATCGCCCCCGGTCTCCCGCTCTTCCGGCTCGGGCGCGTGCGCATGCTGGGCGGGGTGCCGATCGCCCTCGACTGGGCGCTCATCCCGGCGGCGCTGCTGCCCGAGGCCGACCGGCACGACTTCTCGCTCGACTCGCTCTACGAGGCGCTCACCGCCGCCGGCAACGAGCTCGCCAACGCCGAGACGACCATCGAGGCCCGGGAGGCCGGCACCGACATCGCCGACCAGCTCGGGGTCGACGCCGGCACGCCGACGCTCGTGATGCACCAGGTCGTGCGCAACCGCGCGGAACGGGCCGTGCTGGCCTCCACCGTGCAGTACGCCGGCGACCGCTACCGCCTGCGCACCTACTTCGCCCGCCACAACCGAACGGAGACACCGTGACCGACACTGTCACGCCCGCGACGACGACCGTCGCGGCCGCCCTCGCCTCGCTGCGCCCCGAGGAGATCGCCGCCTCGCGCGCGATCCTCCAGCGGGAGGGGCTGCTCGGCCCGGACACCCACGTGTCGTACTTCGGGCTGCTGGAGCAGGACAAGCGCACGCTCCTCGCGCCCGGCGCCGTCCCCGACGCGCGCCGGTTCCGCGCGATGCTCGTCGACCTCGCCTCCGGCGCCTCGCACGACGTCGTCGTGTGCCCGGGCGAGGACCGCGTCGTGTCGGCCGTCGAGCTCGACCCCGCCGAGGGGCAGGTGCCCGTCGTGCTCGCCGAGTTCGGCCTGGTTGAGGAGATCGTGCACCAGGACGAGCGGTGGCGGGCCGCGATGGCCAAGCGCGGCCTGACCGACCTGTCGACGCTGCGGGTCAACCCGCTCTCGGCCGGCGTGCTCGCCCCCGAGGAGGGCGGCCGCCGCATCCAGCGCTGCTTCACCTTCGTGCAGAAGACGCCGGACGACCTCGGCTGGGCGCACCCCGTGGACGGCGTCACGGTCATGGTCGACGTCGTCACGCGCGAGGTGCTCGACGTGATCGACTACGTCGACCTCCCGGTGCCGCAGGAGGACGGCAACTTCCACCTCCCGGAGTGGGTCGGCAAGCCGCCGCGCGCCGGGCTCACGCCGATCGAGATCACGCAGCCCGAGGGCCCGAGCTTCACCATCGACGACGACGGCGTGCTCTCCTGGGCCGGCTGGCAGCTGCAGGTGTCGTTCGACCAGCGGGAGGGGCTGGTGTTCCACAACGTCTCCCTGGACGACGACGGCGTGCAGCGCCCGGTGCTCTACCGCGCCTCCATCGCCGAGATGATGGTGCCCTACGGCGACCCGAGCCCACAGCGCTGGTTCCAGAACTTCTTCGACTGCGGCGAGTACCTGCTGGGCGGCTTCGCGAACTCGCTCGAGCTCGGCTGCGACTGCGTCGGCGACATCACCTACCTGGACGCGACCCTGGCCGACAACGCCGGAGGGGTGCGCGTCATCCCGCAGGCGATCTGCATCCACGAGGAGGACGCCGGGATCCTCTGGAAGCACTATGACAACTGGAACGGCTCCAGCGACTCCCGTCGCAACCGCCGCCTGGTGGTCAGCTTCTTCGTCACGGTCGGCAATTACGACTACGGCTTCTACTGGTACTTCTCGCTCGACGGAGCCATCGAGCTGGAGGTGAAGGCCACGGGCGTGGTGTTCACCTCGGCCTACCCCGGGCCGGGCTACGCGTACGCGTCGGAACTCGCCCCTGGCCTCGGCGCGCCGTACCACCAGCACCTGTTCTCGGCGCGGCTCGACATGATGGTCGACGGCGTGCGCAACAGCGTCGACGAGCTGGAGGCGACGCTCGTGCCGCGCGGGCCGCTGAACCCGACCGGGACCGGCATCACGCAGACCGTGACGCGCCTGCGCACCGAGCAGGAGGCGCAGCGGATGGCGGACAACGCGCGCGGACGGGTCTGGCTGGTCAGCAACCCGCACCGGCAGAACCGCCTCGGCCGTGACGTGGGCTACGTGCTGTTCCCGGAGGGACAGCCGGCGCTGCTCGCGGACGAGCAGTCGGACATCCA
This sequence comes from Actinomycetes bacterium, assembly GCA_023390155.1. Lineage (GTDB taxonomy): Bacteria > Actinomycetota > Actinomycetes > Actinomycetales > Microbacteriaceae > Leifsonia. Next base: position 5,323 of record JAEWDJ010000511.1, read on the forward strand.
CGCCCGCGCCACCTACGCGGCGAAGCACCTGTGGGTCACGCCGTACGAGCCGGCCGAGCTGTACCCGGCCGGGGACTTCGTGAACATGCACCCCGGAGGTGCGGGGCTGCCGGCTTGGACCGCGGCGGACCGCCCGGTGGAGGACGCGGACGTCGTGCTCTGGCACACGTTCGGGCTCACCCACTTCCCGCGCATCGAGGACTGGCCGATCATGCCGGTCGACTCCGCCGGCTTCGTGCTGAAGCCGCACGGCTTCTTCGGCGCCAACCCGACGCTCGACATCCCGGAGACGGTGGGCGACCACTGCGCGCCGGCCGGGCACGGGCACGGAGGGCACGGGCACGACGGCCATGACGGGCACGGGCACGAGGGGCACGGAGGGCACGGCGCATGAGCCTCGGCATCCAGCTGTACAGCGTCCGCGACGACATCGGGCCCGACGCCCTGCCCGCCACCCTGACCCGGCTGGCCGGGCTCGGGTTCACGCACGCCGAGCCGTACGACATCCTGAGCGACACCGAGGGGCTGAACGCGGCCCTCGACACGGCCGGCCTGAGCGCCGACACCGCGCACGCCAAGATCACGGAGCTCGACGCTGGGCGCGTGCTCGACGCCGCCGAGCGGCTCGGCATCGGGACGGTCATCGTGCCGTTCGTGCCGCCGCACAGCATCGCCGAGCGCGACGGCGTGCTCGCCCTCGCCGACCGCGTCAACGCACTGGTGCCGGTCGCCGCCGACCGCGGCATCCGGCTCGGCTACCACAACCACGACTTCGAGTTCGCGCAGCGCATCGGCGACCGCACCGCCTACGACGTGCTGGTCGACGCGCTCGACCCCGCCGTCGTGCTGGAGGTCGACACCTACTGGGCCGCCGTCGGCGGGGCGGACGTGCACGAGCTGCTCCAGCGCCTCGGCGACCGCGTGCGGTTCCTGCACGTGAAGCACGACGACGCGAACCCGTTCGACGTCGCCGAGGTCCTCGCGCTCGCCGGCTCCCTCGAGCTGCCCGTCGTGGAGGTCGTGGTGCACGAGGGCGACGTCTTCCCGCTGATCGAGCGCAACGCCGCCTACTTCGCCGGGGTGGTCGCCGCATGACCGCCACCGGTGTCGGCATCGTCGGAGCGGGCAACATCTCCGACGAGTACCTGCGCTCGCTCGCGACCTATCCCGACGTCCGGGTCGTCGCCCTCGCGGACCTCGACCTCGACCGGGCACGTGCCCAGGCCGAACGGCACGGCGTGCCCGCCGCGGTCACCGTCGACGAGCTGCTCGCGCGCGACGACGTCGAGATCGTCGTCAATCTCACGATCCCGGCCGCCCACGCGGACGTCGCCCTCGCGGCGATCGCCGCCGGCAAGCACGTCTGGGGCGAGAAGCCGCTGACCCTCGACCTGGCGAGCGCGCAGGCCGTGCTCGACGCCGCGGCGGAGGCCGGGGTCGTCGTGGCGAACGCGCCGGACACGATCCTCGGCGAGGGCATCCAGAACTCCCACCGACTCCTGCGCGAGGGCGCGATCGGCGATCCGCGGACGGTGCTCACCCTGATGCAGGGTCCGGGTCCCGACGCCTGGCACCCGCGGCCGCAGTTCCTCTTCGCGCGCGGTGCCGGTCCGCTCTTCGACATCGGGCCGTACTACGTCAGCACCATGATCCAGCTGCTCGGGCCGATCGTCTCGGTCGAGGCCGCCGGGCAGCGCCCGCGCGCCGAGCGCGTCGTCGGCTCCGGGCCGGACGCGGGGACGCGCTTCCCCGTCGAGGTGGACACCCACCTCAGCGTGCTGACCCACTTCGCCTCCGGGGTCGTCGGCACCTCGGTCTACAGCTTCGACTCGCCGCGGCGCCGCCAGGCGTTCGAGGTGACCGGCTCCGACGGCGTGCTGGAGGTGCCGGTCAGCGGCTTCGACGGCGCGACCCGCGTGCTCGCCGGCGACGACCGCGAGACCGACTGGGTCGAGGTCGCGCCGCCGGGGGTCCACCGGGAGCGCGGGGTCGGCGTGCTCGAGCTCGCCCGGGC
>JAEWDJ010000022.1 GCA_023390155.1 Actinomycetes bacterium
CGGGTAGAGCGTGCCCGTCGTGTCGGCCAGAGTGGTGAGCTCCTGCCGCGTGCTGGTCGCCGTGACCGTGGCGTGGCGGGCGAGGTCGTCCGGGTCGTCCACCCGCAGGCCGACGACCGGCGCGTCCTCGCGGGCGAGCGTGCCGAGGAGGGTGCCGAGGTGGTCCCGGCCGAGGGCCCGTGGGCTGACGCCGAGCCGGGCGGCGAGGGAGGCGGCGGTCCCGGCGGCCTGCCCTTGAGTGGAGCAGGTGGCCATCACCCGCGTCGAGCCGAAGGCGACGTGCGAGGCGGAGATGTCGCGACCGGCGAAGAGCAGGTTGTCGACGTTGCGGGAGTACAGGCTGCGGTACGGGATGCCGTAGGTGCCGGCGCTGTACCGCTGCTGCGCGCCGGCCCGATCCGCGTAGACGCCCTCGACCGGGTGCAGGTCGATCGACCAGCCGCCGAAGGCGACCGCGTCGGCGAACTCCGTCTGGTCGAGGATGTCGTTCTGCGTGAGCGTGTGGTCGCCGACGAAGCGGCGGTACTCCCGCTTGCCCGGGAGGGAGCCGACCCACTCCAGGGTGAGGTTCTCGGCGTCGAACTCGCCGGAGTTCTTGATGTGGTCCCAGATGCCGAAGACCACGCCCCACAGCTCGTCGCGGATGCGCTCGTTCTCGGTCACGGTGTCGAGCTCGCCGCCCCACTCGATCCACCAGTAGTCGCAGCCGTTGTCGCCGGTGCGGATCACGCGGTTGGCGAGGATGGGCGTGCTCCCGATGTCCTTCGCGATGCTCGGCGGCACGAAGCGGGAGGGGCGGCCGGCGTCCTTAGTGTAGAAGAAGAGGGAGCTGCCGAGCAGTTCGTCGTCGGCCTCCTCCGGCGCCCACTCCTCGCCGTACTCGGCCCGGGACTCGCGCCCGATGCGGTACTCGGCGCCGGCGAGGTGGCCGATCAGGCCGTCGCCGGTGCAGTCGAGGAAGACCGGCGCCTCGAAGGTGGTCTCGAGCTCGCTGCCCATCGTCCAGCCGGTGACCGAGTGGATCGCGCCGCCGCCGGCCGCCATCGTCACCGCGCGGACGTCGGTGTTGAGGTGGAGCGTGAGGTTCGGCTCCGCGCGCACGAGATCGAGCACCACCTGGTCCCAGTAGTGCGGGTTGCCCTCGGCGTTGCGGTACTGGTTCTCGAGGAACAGCTCGCCCATGATGCCGGTCTCGCGCGAGAACCGCTGCGTGCCGTGCGCCGTCGCGCCGACGACCCAGACGCGCACCTCGCTCGAGGAGTTGCCGCCCAGCACGGGCCGGTTGGTGACCAGGGCGACGGAGGAGCCCAGTCGTGCGGCCGCGACCGCGGCGGAGACGCCGGCGAGCCCTCCTCCGATGACGACGACGTCTGTGGTGCTCGTGCGCTGTTGCATGGGGCGAGGCTACCACTGATCGGGATGCAATTACCGTTGAGTGGTAAATCTCTGCCGAATGGTGGTACATTTGCCCGCACCATCCGACAATGACGTAGGAGCCCCCATGTCTGCACAGCCCCCGATCCTCGACACCGCCGCAGCGGCGTCCGCCGCCACCCCGCTCGACGACGCGGGCCGCGCCCGCGCCATGCGCAAGGTGATCCTCGCCGCCGGCGCCGGCCACTTCGTCGAGTGGTTCGACTTCGGCCTCTACGGCACGCTCGCCACGGTCATCAGCCTCAACTTCTTCCAGCAGGGCAACGCGCAGGCCGCGCTCCTCGCCGCCTTCGCCGTCTTCGGCGCCGGCTTCGTGATGCGCCCGCTCGGCGGTCTCTTCTGGGGCTCCCTCGGCGACCGGATCGGCCGCCGCACCACCCTGGCCACGGTCATCCTGGTGACCTCCGGCGCCACGGTCGTGATGGGACTCCTGCCGACCTACGAGATGGTCGGACTGTGGGCGCCGTTGCTGCTCGTCGTCGTGCGGCTCGTGCAGGGCTTCGCCGCCGGAGGCGAGAGCTCGGGAGCGACGACGCTGCTCGCCGAGTACGCGCCGTCGAACCGCCGCGGCTTCGTCTCCAGCTTCGTCGACGTCTTCGGTTTCGCCGCCTTCGTCGTGGGCGCCGGCCTCGTGCTCGTCTTCACCTCCACGCTCGGCACGGACGCGCTCAACACGTGGGGCTGGCGCGTGCTGTTCCTGCTCGCCCTCCCGCTCGGGCTCGCCGGCCTCTACCTGCGTCGCCGTCTCGAGGACACCCCGGAGTTCCGCGCCGTGCAGGCGAAGGGCGACGTCGCGAAGTCGCCGCTGCGCACCTCCCTGCGCACGTCGTGGAAGGCCCTGCTGTTCTGCGTCGGCTTCGTGGTCATCAAGGCCGTCGGCCACTGGATCCTGCAGACCTTCATGCCGTCGTACCTCCAGACGGACCTGCACTACACCCAGCCCCTCAGCTACGGCGTCACGGTGATCGGGCTGCTGGCCATCGCGATCCTCGTCCCGTTCATGGGCCTCCTGAGCGACCGCATCGGCCGCAAGCCCGTGATGATCGCCGGCTGCGTCGGCTTCCTGGTGCTGACCTACCCGACGCTGATGCTGATGAGCGTCGGCAACTTCTGGGCCGCGACCGCGGCGATGGTGCTGCTCGGGATCTTCATGGCCGCGTTCGACGGCGCCTCGAGCGCGGCGATGGCGGAGCTGTTCCCGACCAACATCCGCTATGGCAGCATGGCGATCGCCTACAACTTCTCGGTCGCGATCTTCGGCGGCATCACCCCGTACTTCGCGACCTGGCTGATCGCCTCCACCGGCAACACCTTCGCCCCCGCGTTCTACGTGATGGCCGCCGCGCTCATCACCCTCATCACCGTGCTGCGGGCGCGCGAGACCTTCCGCAAGCCGCTCGAGGCCTGATCCGGCACGCCGCCGCTACCGCTTCCCTCTATCGCAGGAGTCACACCCATGAAGATCGCCGTCACCGGAGCGTCGGGCCGCGTCGGCCGCGCCGTCACCGCCCTGCTCGTCGAGGGCGGGCACACCGTGCTCGGGCTCGACCTCGTCCCGCCGCGGCAGCCCGTCGCCGGCGCCGACTACCTCGTGGGCGACCTCGCCGACCTGCCCGTCGCCGACCCCCGCCTCGCCCAGGTGGAGGCCGTCGCCCACCTCGGCGCCTACATGTCGTGGAACCCGGACGACGCCGAGAAGCTGTTCGACGCCAACGTCACCGCCACCATGCGCCTGATCCGCGCGCTCGGCCCGTCCGTCCGGCGGTTCGTGCTCGCCTCCACCGGCGAGGTCTATCCCGAGAACGCCCCGGCGTACCAGCCCCTGGACGAGGACCACCCGCGCGCTCCCACGACCTGGTACGGCGAGAGCAAGGTGCTGGCCGAGGAGCTCGTGGCCTTCGCCGGCCGCACGAACGGCTGGGACACGGTCGTCCTCCGCTTCTCGCACACGCAGGACCCGGCCGAGATCCTCGACCCGGACTCCTTCTTCTCCGGACCGCGGTTCTTCGCCAGCCGGCGCATCGCCCGCGAGCGTGCGGCGGGCAACGCGGCGGTGGTCGCGGCGCTCGAGCCGTACGCCGGCGATGACGACACGCTGCTGGTCGCCTCCCGCGCCGACGGCGCCCCGGTGCAGATGGGCATCCTCGCGACGCCCGACCTCGCCGCCGGCGTCGTCCTGGCGCTGGAGGCGCGGACGACCGGCCACGAGGTCATCGGCCTGGGCCCGGACGAGCCGACCGAC
>JAEWDJ010000034.1 GCA_023390155.1 Actinomycetes bacterium
GCGAGCCCATGGAGTGCCCGATCGCGACGACGGGAGGGCGGCCGGACGCCCGGAGATATGCCGCGACCAGATCGGCGGTGCGCTCCATCGTCAGGGTGCGCGCCGGTTCGGGCGCCGAGCCGTAGCCGGGGAGGTCGACGGCGATCACGCGGCCGTGGCGCGCGAGGAGGTCGATGAGCCCGTCGAAGACGTTGCGGCCCATCCCGATCCCGTGGATGAGGAGGAACACCGGCTCACCGGCGCCCGACTCCTGCGCCACGAGGGTCGCCCCGGCGTGGGTGAAGGGAGCGATGACGGGGGCGGCGGGATCGGTGCGGTCGGTGGAGTCGGGCACCTGTCGACGATAGCCCGGTCAGGCCCGCGGTTCGCCGGGCGCAGGGCGGTCGGTTGCCGAAGGGCCGGCGGAGGAGGGGTCGGCGGCGTCCCCACCGTCACCGCTCCCGCCGTCCGACGACAGGTGCGCGAGCAGCTCCTCCATGCTCCCGAACGTCATGGTCTCGACGCCCTCCTCGTCCGCGTCGTCCACCTCGAGGTCCTCGACGGCGAGGTCGTCGTCGAGCTGCGCGCGGATGATGCTGTCGGGGAACTGCCGGGGCGCCTCGAACGACAGCAGGGTCGCGTCGGCGAAGACGACGATCGAGGTCAGCGCGAGGTCGTCGCGCAGGTCGGCGGGCTCGGCGATGGGATCGTCGCCGACGGCCTCCTCGATCTCGGCGGCGATCTGCTCGACCACCGATCGCCAGTCCTCCGGCGCGAGGCTGAGGAGGCGTGCGACGCGGTCGGCGAGCTCCGCGGGCTCGAAGGGGCCGCGCTCGGCGGTCTCGGGGTCGACGTTGACCATCGCGTCGGAGTCCGTCGCGGCGACCCGGGCGAGGCCGTAGACGAAGGTGTCCTCGATGGCGGGGGAGGGGAGGAGTCCGCAGCGGGCGAGCTCGTCGGCGAGGGCGTCGAGGGAGGTGGTGGCCATGGCCGCCACCTTATCGGCCGTGGTCCCAATAGCGGTGGCGGCAAATTAAACGTTTAAACCTGATGGGCGGCCGAAACGCGCTCCGAACACGCCTTTGAAGACCTCCTTCTGCGCGCAAGTCCGACCAATCCCCACCGCAAACACCCTTGAACTGGGGTAGACCCATGCGCTAGCGTCAGCGGCGGATTGAAACGTTCGAATTATCGATCCGACCCGGAACCACCCCCGCTTTCTCAACGAAGAGGAGTTCAGATGAAGTTCCCGCGCCGCCGTCTCCGACGGTGGATCGTGCCCGCCGCCGCGGTCGGCCTGCTCGCCACCGCCCTGAGCGCCAGCCCGGCGCTCGCCCAGTCCGCGACCTCGGTCTCCGCCGGCAAGAAGCCTCCGGCGGAGTGCCCGTGGATGGACGCCTCGCAGCCGCCCGCGAAGCGCGCCCAGCTGCTGCTCGCCGCCAGCTCCCTCGACCAGAAGCTGCGCTGGCTCGACGAGCAGGCGGCCAACAACCCGACGCAGACGACGTTCAACGGGGTGACGTACCCGGCGCAGGTCGCCTGCACGCCGAAGGTGGTCTACTCCGACGGGCCGGACTACGTCCGCGGCGCCACGGGCGTCACGGTCTTCCCCGCCCAGCTGGCGCTGGCCTCCTCGTGGGACGCCGACCTGGCCTACGCCAAGGGCAAGGCGCAGGGCGACGAGGCGTTCCGGTCCGGCCTGAACGGCCTCCTGTCGCCGCAGATCACGAGCGCACGCACCGTGCTCGACGGCCGCATCACCGACTCGTACGGGGAGGACAACCTCCTGAGCGGCGACCTCGCCGCCGCGCAGACGAAGGGCATCCAGACCGGCAACCCCGGCGAGCCGGTCATGGCTGTGCTGAAGCACTACATCGCCAACGAGCAGGAGCTCGACCGGCAGACGAGCTCGTCGAACATCGACGGGCGCACGCTGCGCGAGACGTACAACCTCGCGTTCCAGATCGCGGTCGAGAAGGGCGACCCGGCGGGCGTGATGTGCTCGTACAACCAGGTCAACGGCGTGTACGCGTGCGAGAACCCCATCCTGAACAACCTGCTCAAGGCCGAGACGGGCTGGGGCGGCTACGTGGTGTCGGACTTCGGCTCGGTGCACTCCACCGGGCCGTCGCTGAACGCCGGGCTCGACCAGGAGCTCAACCGGCCGATCTACTACACGCCCGCGAATATCCGGGCGGCGCTCGACAACGGCACGGTGACGATGGCGCAGATCGACGCAGCGGCCTCCCGCGTCGTCACCGCCTACATCACGACCGGGCTCTTCGACCACGCGCTGCCGGCGACGCCGACGACCTCCGCCTCCACCACCGCCAACAAGCAGGTCGCCGAACAGATCGCCGAGAAGGGCGCGGTGCTGCTGAAGAACGCGGACGGCGTCCTTCCGCTCACGAAGAAGGCGAAGTCCGTCGCCGTCATCGGCGCCACCGCCTCCGCGACGCCGACCAACGGCGTGAGTGCGGCGACGGTCTGTGCGGTCCACAACTTCGGCCCGGCCACCGCCTGCCCGGGTGTGGTCGCGCCGCTCGACGCGATCACCGACCGCGCGGCGAAGGCGAAGGCGACCGTGACCTTCGATGCGGGCACGGATCCCGCCGCGGCCGCAGCCGCGGCGAAGGCCGCCGACGTGGCCGTGGTGTTCGGATACGAGATCCAGGGCGAGGGCGCCGACCGCACCTCGCTCTCGCTCGACGCGAACGGGGACGCGCTCATCGCCGCGGTCGCGGCCGCCAACCCGAACACGGTGGTCGTGCTCGAGACCGGCTCGGCGACGGACATGCCCTGGCTCGGCAACGTGAAGGCTGTCGTGCAGGCCTGGTACCCGGGCGAGCAGGGCGGCACCGCCCTGGCGCGGCTGCTCTACGGCGACGCGAACTTCACCGGCAAGCTGCCGATCACATTCCCGAAGTCGCTGGCGGACACCCCGACGAACACCCCGGCGCAATATCCGGGCCTCGTCAACGGCTCGCCGACCCGCCCGGCCGGCGACAAGTCGATCCGCCAGGTCAGCTACAGCGAGGGTCTCGCCATCGGCTACAAGTGGTACGAGAGCAAGAACATCGAGCCGCTCTTCCCGTTCGGCTACGGCCTCTCGTACACCGGCTTCTCGTACAGCAAGCTGCAGCTCGGCCCCGCGGTCATCAACAAGGCGAACAAGACGCTGAAGGTCTCGTTCACCGTGAAGAACACCGGGGCGGTGGCCGGCACCACGACGCCGCAGGTCTACCTGACCCTCCCGGCCTCCACCGGCGAGCCCGGCACGCGCCTGGTCTCGTTCGACTCCGTCACGCTGGGCGCCGGGGAGAGCAAGCGCGTCTCGGTCACCATCGACCCGAACGCCGTGGATCGGCCGCTGTCGTACTACAGCAGCGTCGCGAACGCCTGGGTCACCGACCCCGGCAGCTACGGCATCGCCGTGGGCGACTCGTCGAAGCCCTCGCTGACAGCGACGTTCACGGTCAATCCGTAGCGCACCCGGGGTGGGGGGGGGGG
>JAEWDJ010000081.1 GCA_023390155.1 Actinomycetes bacterium
CCCCGGCGCCGACCCGGGCGACGCCAGTGCAGGCGTCGCCAGGACGGCCGCGCCGGCGAGCGCGACCGCGAGTGCTGCGCCGCCGAGACGGAGGGCGCGACGGGAGGGGTGGTGAGACATCATCGTCCTTTCGCCGGCGGCCCGCGTGCGAGCACGTGTCGCCGGACGGTCGAGGTTTCGAGCGAGTGTATGCGCATACATCCCGTCTCGCAACCCTCGATCTGCGCCCGGCCGGGCATAGGGTGGCCGTCCCGCCGGCCTGAGGGACGGACCGGCGGGCTCAGCGGTCACCGGAACCCGGCCGGTCTCAGGGACGGACCGGCGGGCTCAGCGGTCACCCGAACCCGGCCGGTCTCAGGGACGGACCGGCGAGCTCATCGGTCACCCGAACGCGGCCGGCCTCAGGGACGGCCCGGCGGGCTCATCGGTCACCCGAACTCCACCGGTCTGAGGGCGGCCCGGCGAGCTCATCGGTCACCCGAACCCGGCCGGTCTGAGGGCGCCCCGGCGAGCACCTCCATCCAGCACGATCCACCCCGGCACCCTTCTCGCACGGCCTCCCGCATCCCCCGGTCACGCCAGCCACGCAGCCTAGGATGGTCGCATGACGCCACCCCGTGAAGAGGTCGTGCTGCTGGCCGAGGACGGGACGCCGATCGGGACCGCGGACAAGGCCACGGTCCACACCACCGAGACCCCGCTGCACCTGGCGTTCTCGTGCCATCTCTTCGACGGGGAGGGCCGCATCCTGGTCACCCGCCGCGCCCTCGCGAAGGCGACGTGGCCGGGCGTGTGGACGAACTCCTTCTGCGGGCACCCGGGCCCGGGCGAGTCGTTCGAGGACGCGATCGGCCGCCGCGCCGCCGAGGAGCTCGGCACCACGATCGAGAACCTGACGGTCGCGCTCCCCGACTTCCGTTACCGGGCGGTCGACGCGAGCGGCGTCGTCGAGTACGAGATCTGCCCCGTGTACACGGCGACCGTCGCCTCGCCGCTCGACCCGTCGCCGGGCGAGGTCGCGGAGTGGGAGTGGGTCGAACCGCGCACGCTCCTGGCCGCAGTCGAGGCGACGCCCTGGGCCTTCAGCCCGTGGCTCACGCTCCAGCTCCCGGCGCTCTACGCGGACCCGGACGGGGAACCTTCAGGTCAGCTGTGAGAACGGCTCATATTCTCCACCTGTGAATTGTCCTGTGGATAACTCGCGTGTGGACATACCGCTCGGCGTATCCATCCACTAGCGCACGATCCCATCCACCGGCAGCGCTCGAACCTCCCAACTGCACAGATCGCACTGAGCGCGCGCGGCGAGGTGCCCGAGGGAGCATGCTGAGCTCATGAACTCCACTCCTCGCCCCCGCGTCGCCCTCGTCACCGGAACCTCTTCGGGAATCGGCCTCGAAACCGCCGTCGCCCTCGCCCGCTACGGGTGGGACGTCGTCGCCACCGTCCGCGACGTCGATCGCGCGCGCCGACTGCGCGATGCCGCCTCCGCCGCTGCCGTCCCCCTCGACATCCGGGCGTTGGATGTCACCGACGGGCCGGCCGCCGCCGCCCTCGTCGAGCGGGTCGTCGCGGAGCACGGCCGCCTCGACGCGCTCGTCAACAACGCCGGCTCAGCGGCGCTCGGAACGGCGGAGACGATGAGCCTCGACCGCATCCGGGCGGCGATGGAGGTCAACTTCTTCGGGGTCGTGCAGCTGACGCAGGCGGCGCTGCCCGCCCTTCGCGCCTCCGGAGGGCGCGTGGTGACGGTGTCGAGCGTCGGCGGGATCGTCGGCCAGCCGTTCAACGACGCCTACTGCGCGGCGAAGTTCGCGGTGGAGGGCTTCATGGAGAGCCTGCACCCGGTGGCCGCCGCGGTCGGAGTGGCCGTCACCGTGATCGAACCGGGAGCGGTCGCGAGCGAGTTCGTCGCCAATGCGAGCGATGGGAGGGACGCCGCGGTCGCCGACGCCGGGCCGTACGCGGCGCAGCTCGCCGCCTATCTGGAGCGCACCGCCGGCGCGTTCGCCGCGGCACAGCAGCCGGCGCAGGTCGCCGAGGTCATCGTGCGCGTGCTGACGGAACCGGAACCGCCGCTGCGGGTGCAGACGTCGGACGCGGCACGCGCGTTCGTGGGGCTGAAGCTCGCCGACCTCGACGGATCACGCGTCACCGGCGCGACCGCCGGGTGGGTCGCCTAGGGCAGTGGGTTGGGCGACATGCCGCGACGTGCCCCGCAGCCGTGGCCGGAAGCGGCGTGTTGCGTCGAGCGGATCGCTCAGCCGGTACGGGTCGCGTCGATGTGCTGCTCGAGCCACCAGGTGCGGCCCTCGTCGTCGGAGACCCAGCCGTCCCACTCGAAGGAGTCCTCGGTGATGGAGGAGAAGTTCCAGCGGATCGGTCGGCCGTCGGTCTGGGTGCCGTCCTGGCGGATCCCGTCGCGGTGGCCGGTCGCGACAAGCGTGCAGAAGTCGCCGCCCACCGCGCCGAACCAGCTCACACGCCACGCGCCCAGCACCGGGTCGTACACGCGCACGGTGGTGCCCTTCGACTCCATCCGGGTCGGGTCGGTCGCGCTCGGGGCGACGAGCACATCCTGCACCGCGCGGCCGCCGAGCGTGTACGCGAAGATCCAGTCGGTGCCGAACTCGCTCCAGGCGCCCGACTCCTCGTCGAGGAACCGGCACTCGGCTCGCCAGCTGCCCACGAGCTGCCCGAACAGGTGCATGCGCTGGGGCCGCACCGGCGTCGGGCCGGTCGCGATCAGCGCGCTCGCGAAGCTGGCGTCGGTCGTCTCGCTCATGGCGCGCCTCTCGGCTCGAGGGATCGGTGGGTCAGCTGGACGGTCGCCCGGCCTCGGTGGCGGAGACGTCGGTCCGATGGAAGTTGAGGAACGAGCGCGAGGCCGTCGGACCGCGCTGTCCCTGGTAGCGCGAGCTGTACTCGCTCGAGCCGTACGGCTTCTCGGCCGGCGAGGTCAGCCGGAAGAAGCACATCTGGCCGATCTTCATGCCCGGCCAGAGCTTGATCGGAAGGGTCGCGACGTTGCTCAGCTCCAGGGTCACGTGGCCCGAGAACCCGGGATCGATGAACCCGGCCGTGGAGTGCGTGAGCAGCCCGAGGCGGCCGAGGGAGCTCTTGCCCTCCAGACGCGCCGCGACGTCGTCCGGCAGCGACACCAGCTCGAACGTCGAGCCCAGGACGAACTCGCCGGGGTGCAGGATGAACGGCTGGTCCGCATCCACCTCGACGAACCGGGTCAGCTCGGGCTGGTCCTCCGCCGGGTCGATGAACGGGTACTTGTGGTTGTCGAACAACCGGAAGAACCGGTCCAGCCGCACGTCGATGCTCGACGGCTGGATCATCTGCGCGTCGAACGGCTCCAGAGCGATGCGCCCGGCGCCGAGCTCGGCCTTGATATCGCGATCGGAGAGAAGCACGGGGACAGCCTATCGGGTGGGGTCGAGCACGCGAGAGCGGGGGCGGCCGGGACGGCCGGGCTCTCAGCGAACCTCGAACCCGGCCGTCAGCAGATCCTCCAGCCGCGACGACCGGCCCACCAGCAGCTCGAACGCTCCCGGCTCGACACGGCGGTCCCCGGCGGCATCCACGATCGTGCACTCGGCGACCGGCAAGGTCAGCCGCACGCGGGCAGACTCTCCCGGCTCGAGGTCGACCTGGCGGTACGTCTTCAGCTCCCGATCCACCCAGCTCACGCTCGTGACCGCGTCGCGCACGTAGACCTGCACGGTCTCGCGCGCGGGCCGGTCGCCGGTGTTGCGGAGGGTGACCTCGGCCTCGATGACGTCGCCGGGCGCGAGCGAGGTGCGGGCGAGGGTCAGGTCGGCGTACTCCACCGTCGTATACGAGAGGCCCTGGCCGAACGCCCACGCCGGAGCCTGGGTGAGGTCGGCGTACCGGTCGCCGTGCTGGCCGCGGATCTGGTTGTAGTAGGTCGGCTGCTGGCCGACGTGGCGCGCGAACGAGAGCGGCAGCCGCCCGGAGGGCTCGATGCGGCCGGTGAGCAGCTCGGCGAGCGCCTGGCCGCCGCGCATGCCCGGGTTCGCAGCCCAGACCACCGCCGCAGCCCGCGCTGCCGACGCCGGCAGCACGAGCGGCTTGGAGGCGAGGAGCACCACCACGACGGGCTTGCCGGTCGCGATCAGGGCGTCGAGCAGCGCGTTCTGGCCGCCGATGAGCTCCAGCGTCGCCGTCGAGCGGCCCTCGCCGATGAGCTCGATCCGGTCGCCGACGACGGCGACGACGACGTCCGACTCCGCGGCGGCGGCGACCGCCTCGGCGATCAGCCCCTCGTCCGGCGTGCACGGCACCACCACGGGAGGCCGCGGCTGGCCGTCGGGGAAGGTGCTGCCGTTGGGGTCCGGCTCGAGGGTGAGGATGTCGGCTCCGCGCGCGAAGCGGACGTCGATCCCCTCCGCCTCCCGCAGCCCGTCGAGCACGGTCGTGATCATCTCGCGCGGCTGGCCGTCGAGCCAGCCGGCCTGGCCGGACCCGCCGGCCCAGTCGCCGAGCTGGGTC
>JAEWDJ010000216.1 GCA_023390155.1 Actinomycetes bacterium
AGCTGGAACGGGGCGACCGAGGTGGCGTCGTGGCGCGTGCTCGCCGCGACGACGGGGGAGCTGCGGGCGGTCGGGGACATCGCGCGCTCGGGGTTCGAGACGTCGCTGCTCGTCCCGGCGGCGGCGCAGGTCTCCGTCCAGGCCCTGGATGCGAGCGGCGCCGTGATCGGGACGTCGGCCACCGTCGGCGTCTGACGACGCCCGGCGCGCCCGACGCGCGTGGCGCGCGCGGCGCCGCTCACAGCAGGTGCAGGGCCGCCCACTGGAGAAGGATCACGGTCTTGCCGTCGGCGATGCGTCCGTCCGCGATCATCGCGAGCGCGTCGTCGTAGGGCACGACCACGGGCTCGATCTCCTCGCCCTCGGCCTCCACCCCGCCGCCGCCGTCGATCTCGGCGGGCCGGTACGGCGCGGCGTAGAAGTGGACGCGCTCGGTGACCGAGCCGGGGCTCATGTAGAGGTCGAAGAGGTGCTCCAGCTCGCCGATGCGCACGCCGAGCTCCTCGGCGGCCTCGCGGCGGATGGCCTCGTCCGGGGCGTCGCCGTCGAGCAGGCCGGCGGCGGCCTCCACCAGCATCCCGTCGGGGTGGCCGTTGACGTAGACGGGGAAGCGGAACTGCCGGGTGAGCAGGAAGGTGCGCCCCTCGGGGTCGTAGAGCAGCACGGTGGCACCGTTGCCGCGGTCGTAGGTCTCTCGCGACTGGGCCGCCCACTCGCCGTCGCGCCCGCGGTACTCGAAGGTGGTGCGGCGCAGCACGTGCCAGCCGTCGGAGGTCACCTCGACGTCGCGCACGCGCACGTCCGGATTGCCGGTGAGGTCGCGCCCCACGCGGTGCAGTCCGGTGCGCCCGCGGGAGTCCGGTTCGTCGTGGCCGATCCGTCCGTCGCGCGCAGCAGTCATGCGCTCGAGCCTAGTCGCGGCTCCTGCGCAGAGCCCGAGCGGCGAGGATGGCGCCCGCCTCGGCGTCGCGCGCCTTGACGATCGCGGCGTCGGACTTCAGGGGCAGGCGCAGACCGTATTCGGCCTCGTGCCCGGCGAGGATCTCGCGCGTGCGCTCCACCTCGACGTCGAGCTCGGCGCCGAGCAGCAGGGCGACGTTGGTGATCCAGATCCACAGCAGGAACACGATGATGCCCGCGAGCGCGCCGTAGGTCTTGTCGTAGCTGCCGAAGTTGGCGACGTAGAAGGCGAAGCCGGCGGAGGCGATGCCGACGACCACGATGGCGGCGATGGAGCCCGTGGTCAGCCAGCGGAACCGCGGATACTTCACGTTGGGCGACACCCCGTATAGCAGGGCGACGAGCACGATGAGCGCCGCGACGACGATCGGCCAGCGCAGCAGGGACCACGCCGTCTGGGCGGCGTCGCCCAGGCCGATCGCGTTGCCGAGAGCGGTGGCGATCGGTCCCGAGACGACGAGCAGGAGCGCGACGAGCGCGACGAGCGTCAGCGCCGCGATGGTGACCAGCAGCTGCGCGGGACGCAGCGTGAAGGCGGTGCGTCCCTCCTCCACGTCGTACACGCGGTTGAGCGCCCGCCCGAACCCGCCGACGTACCCGGAAGCCGACCACACCGAGCCGACGATGCCGATCGCGAGCGCCCACCCGGTGGCCGGCGACTGCGCGAGGTTCTCGATGGGCCCGCGGACGACGTCGAGCATCCCGGGCGCCAACTCGTTCACCATGCCGAAGAGCGCGTCGATCCCAGCCTGGCTCTGGCCGACCAGGCCCAGGATGCTGACGAGGGCGATCATCGCCGGGAAGAGGGAGAGCACGCCGAAGTAGGTGAGGCCCGCGGCCAGGTCGGTGCAGGCGTCGCGCGTGAAACCGCGCAGCGTGTTCTTCAGGACGAAGCCCCAGGGAAGGCGGTACCAGGGCACCGTGGAGCGGTCGATGGCCGGGCCCGGGTCAGCGGTCACGCCGGCCCTTCCTGACCAGCAGCGCCACCGCTCCCGCAGCGGCCGCTGCGATGGAGAGGAGCACGGCGCCGGCTGCGACCGGGTGCGACCGGAGCTGGATGCGGGGGTTGAAGGTCGCGAACAGGTCGTCGAGCGTGCTCGCGAGCTCGTTGCGCGTGACCTCGAGGTCGAGCTTGATCGTGTTCATGCCGGCGTCCTTCGGCAGCGGCGGACGCTCGGTGCCGGGCGCGGTCACTGCTGCTCTCCCTTCAGGGCGCGGGCGTCGGCCCGCAGCTCGGAG
Source organism: Actinomycetes bacterium (assembly GCA_023390155.1). Taxonomy (GTDB): domain Bacteria; phylum Actinomycetota; class Actinomycetes; order Actinomycetales; family Microbacteriaceae; genus Leifsonia. The sequence goes on from JAEWDJ010000216.1 coordinate 2,200, forward strand.
CCGAGGTCGTCGGGCACGGGAGGCACGCCGCGCTTCAGGTTGGCGCGCCCGATCAGGGCGGCCACGACGGCGATGACGATCAGGATCCCCGCCACGATCAGCGCCGCGAGCCACGCCGGCACGATCAGCGCGAAGCCGAGGACCGCCGCCGTGATCAGTACGGCCAGCGCGAAGAACACGAAGACGATCGCTCCGACCAGGAGGCCCGCGCCGATCCCGGCTGCCTTGGCCTTCGCCGCCATCTCCGCCTTGAAGAGCGCGAGCTCGGCCGCCACCAGCCGCTTCGACTGGGAGACGAGGTCGCGGCTCAACTCCGGCAGGGGCTTGAGGCCGCGTGTCGTGCGGCGCCGCTCCCGAGGGATCGCCGACCCCGTCGAGGGGCGCCCGGTGCTCGTGCTGTCGTGACTCATCCTGTGCCGTCTCTCCCTCCGCCTGTACCCGTGACCGTACCCCGATGGCATGGTGCACACTAGGGACATGAGCGGCAACGACTCCCTCGGCCGGGGCGGGATCCTCGTGGCGGTGGTCGCCGGGCAGCCGGTGGCGGTGCTCGAACAGGCGGTCCGGCTGGCCGACGATCTCGACCTCCCCCTCGTGTGCGCCACGGTCGATCCCAACCGGTACCTCGTCTCGAGCTACGTGGACGGAACGGTGGTCGCGCTGCCGTACGACCCCGACCTCCCGGAGGCCGAGGAGCAGGAGTTCGACGCCGAGCTGGAGGATCGCATCCGCGCCCTCCTCGCCGACCGGGGAGTCCCGTACAGCCTGCGCCAGCTCGCCGGCGACCCCGCGTGGGCGCTGACCCGGCTGGCCGACGAACTCGACGTCCGCTACATCGTGGTCGGGACGCGGGAGGCCGGCCTGCGCGGCAGCCTCCGCGAGTTCTTCAACGGCTCGGTCGCCGTGCACCTGGCGCACCGGCAGCACCGGCCCGTGATCGTGGTGCCGCTCGCACCCGTGCCCGGCGCCGAAGCGCTGCCGTGGGAAGACCCCGCGCAGAAGTGACGCCCGGCCGACCCGTTCCCGTCCACCTGCACTGGCGGTCGGTGCTGCTCGTCTTCGTGGGAGGTGCGCTCGGCACGACCGTGCGGTACCTGATCTCGGCGGCCGTGCCTCCTGTGCTCGGCCTTCCGCTCGCGACCTTCGGCATCAACGTGGTCGGCGCGTTCGTGCTCGGGTGGCTGTTGGAGGCGCTGGCCCTGCGGGGTCCGGACGAAGGGGGCCGCCGGTCGGTGCGCCTCTTCGCCGGCACCGGCATCCTCGGCGGCTTCACCACCTACAGCGCGTTCGCGGTCGACACCGACGGCCTGATCGTCGCGCAGAACGTCGGCGGCAGCATCCTCTACGCCGTCGCCACCATCGTGGTCGGCGCCCTCGCCTCCGTCGCCGGCATCGCGGCCGGGGCCGCCCTCGAGCGACGCAGGGCCCGGCGGATGCGCGGCGACGGAGACCCGTCGTGACGCCGCTGCTGGTGCTCGCGGTCGCGGTCGCGGGTGGTCTCGGCGCCGTCGCCCGCCTCGTGCTCGACGGCGTGACCCGCAGCCTCGTCCGGGTCGGCTTCCCGCTCGGGACCACGGTCATCAACGTCACCGGCTCGTTCCTGCTCGGCCTCGTGACGGGCCTCGCGATCGCGAACGGCCTGCCGGCCGAGTGGCGCGCGGTGCTCGGCACCGGCTTCCTCGGCGGGTACACGACCTTCAGCACCGCCAGCTACGAGACCGTGCGGCTCGCGCAGCAGCGGCGCTACCGGGCGGCCCTGTTCAACGGCTTCGGGATGCTGCTGCTCGCGCTCGCCGCGGCCGGGCTCGGTCTGTGGCTCGGCGAGCTCTGACGGCGGCCGCCCACCGGGGGGCGCGTCACTCCTCGCCGGTGTCCTGCTCCATCCACCACTCGGTGAACTCCTCGGCCCGGCCGTCGGGTGCGAGCAGGATCACCCAGAGGTTGCTGTAGGTCGGACCGTCGCGGTAGTCGGTGACGCCCTCGACGAAGTACTGGGGGCCGTCCTGCCCGACCAGCCTCCACTCGAAGGAGGCGGCGCCGGGCTCGTCGCGCGCGTCCAGCCAGCCCTCCACGATCTCGATGTGGCCGTCCCAGGGCTCGGCGAACGGCTCGGTGCGATAGCTCGCGTCCTCGGTGAAGAGCGCCCGGATGTCCTCCGGGTCGTTCGACTCCCAGGCGCGCCGGTAGTCGTCGATCCAGCTGGTGATCGCGTCGGCCATGCCCCCGTTATACGCCCTGCTCCGCCCGGCCCGCCAGCCTGGCGCGGGCGCCGCCGATACGATATGCGCCATGACCCCCGTGTTCGAGGACTGGGCCGCCTTCAACACCGCCGTCGCCGGTGCGGGGGCCGCGCTGGGCGGCCTCCTGATCGTGGCGCTGTCGGTGAACATCAAGCAGATCGCCGAGTCGCGCGGGCTCGCGGCACGCGCCGGCGCCTCGATCGCGGCGCTCATCCTCGGCGTCGCGCTGTGCTGCCTGGCGCTGATCCCCGGGCAGGACACCGTCGGCTTCGGCGTGCAGGTGGCCGCGGGTCTGATCCCGTGCGCGGTCGTCGCCGTCCTCGCCATCCGGGCGATCCGCCGGGACCACGAGCGCCAGGGGTTCCACAAGTACGACGCGTCGAACATCGTGCCGTTCGTGGTGCCGCTCGTCTTCTACCTGGCGGGCGCAGTGCTCCTCCTCGGCGTCTCGGGGACGATCGGGCTGGTCTTCGTGGCGGTCGGCACCATCCTGGCCATCCTGGCCACCGTGCTGTTCTCGTGGGTGGCGCTGGTCGAGATCCTGCGCTGAGCCGGCGCGGGCGTGGTGGACCGCGTCAGCGGGACGTCAGCGGAGCGTCGCGAAGGGAGGCGTCTCGACGCCGGGCGTGAGCGCTTCGGCCGGGTCGGTGCCGAGGGCGACGATGCGGTTGGCGGCGTCCACATGGACGACGCTCGGCACGAAGCTCCGGGCCTCCGCGTCGTCCATCTGGGCGTACGACATGACGATCACGAGGTCGCCGACGCCGGCCAGGTGCGCCGCCGCGCCGTTCACGCCGATGACGCCGCTCCCGCGCTCGCCCGGGATGAGGTAGGTCTCGAACCGGTTGCCGTTCGCGATGTCGACGACCGAGACCTGCTCGCCCGGGAGCAGGTCGGCGGCGTCGAGGAGGTCCTGGTCGACCGTGAGGGAGCCGACGTAGTGCAGCTCGGCGTGGGTGACGGTCGCCCGGTGGATCTTGGACTTGAACATCGTGCGGAGCATGGTCGCCTCCTCAGCTCACCGCGAGGGTCAGCCGGGGGAGCGCCGCCACGAGGGCGGCGAGCTCCGGCACGTCCGTCGCCTCGGCGAGGGCACGCTCGAGGGCCGCGTCGTGCACCGGGCGCGCCCGGTCGAGGAGCGCGTGGCCGGGCCGGGTGAGCTCGGTGTAGATGCCGCGCCGGTCGTCGAGGCAGTCGACCCGGGTGAGGAGCCCGCGCTCCTCGAGGCGGTTGACCAGGCGCGTCGTCGCGCTCGGGCTGAGGGCGCTCGCCCGGGCCAGCTGCTGCATGCGCATGTGCCAGCCGTCCTGGCGGTTGAGCGCGTCGAGCACGGTGTACTCGACGACCGAGAGGCCGGCCTCCCGGGTGAGCGCGCGCTCCAGCTCCGACTCGATGAAGTTGTGCAGCGCGGCGAGCGTGCGCCAGCCCTGGGCGCGCACCTCGACGGCGTCGTCACCGATTCCCACGGGGTCTCCTTACGATCCGTGCAGCGCGCGGGTTGCGAAAAGTAATTGCACGTGCAACTATTTATGACGCGTCTGCAAATAACAGGATACGCGAACCACCCATCCACCCTCTCTCACTCACGGAGTCTTCACATGCCTGCTGGCCTGATCGCCCTCGCACTCGGCGGATTCGGCATCGGCCTGACCGAGTTCGTCATCGCCGGCCTGCTGCCCGAGGTGGCCGCCGACTTCCACGTCGACGAGGCCGCCGCCGGGTGGCTCATCTCCGGCTACGCCCTCGCGGTCGCGGTCGGCGCCATCGCCCTGACCGCCGCCGCCACCCGGGTGCCGCGCAAGGCGGCTCTCCTCGGCCTGATGGTGCTGTTCATCCTCGGCAACCTCCTCTCCGCCCTCGCGCCCACCTACGGGATCATGCTCGGCGGGCGCGTGATCGCCGCGCTCTGCCACGGCGCCTTCTTCGGGATCGGCTCGGTCGTCGCCGCCGGTCTCGTCGCGCCCGAGAAGCGCGCGAGCGCCATCGCCATCATGTTCACCGGCCTGACGGCGGCCAACGTGCTCGGGGTGCCGCTCGGCACGCTGCTCGGCCAGGCCGCGGGCTGGCGCTCGACCTTCTGGGCCATCACCGGCATCGGCGTCATCGCCCTCATCGGCGTGGCCGTGCTCGTGCCGCGCGAGGCGGCCGACGCGGAGACGGCCGGCCTGCGCCGCGAGCTCGGCGCGTTCCGCTCCGGCCAGGTGTGGCTCTCGCTGGTGGCCACCGTGCTCGGCTTCGGCGGCATGTTCGGCGCCTTCACCTACATCGCCTACACGCTGACCGGCGTCTCCGGCTTCCCCTCGGGCGCCGTGCCGTGGCTGCTCATCCTCTTCGGGCTCGGCCTGTTCGCCGGCAACTGGGTCGGCGGCTGCCTCGCCGACCGCTCCATCGACCGGACCCTGCTCGTGCTCCTGGCCGTGCTGGCCGTGGTGCTGGTGGGCTTCGCCCTCGTCGCCGGGCTGCCGGTGCCCGCGGTGATCGCCCTCGTGCTCATGGGGGCCGCCGGCTTCGCGACCGTCCCCGCGCTCCAGCTGCGCGTGCTGACCTACGCGGACCACGCGCCGACCCTGGCGTCGGGAGCCAACATCGCCGCCTTCAACGTCGGCAACGCGTTGGGCGCCTGGCTCGGCGGGCTCACCATCGCCGCGGGGCTCGGTTACACCTCCCCGCTGTGGGTCGGCGCGGCGATGACCGTGGGCGCCCTCGTCGTGGTGGCCATCGCCGCCGGGGCCGCCTCCTCGGCCGCACGGCGGGCACGGGCGGAGGCGACCTCGGACGAACCACTTCCGGTCTAGTAGACGAAGGCGTATAGTCGCCGCTGTCTCGAACGAACTGGACGACCCGAACACAGGGGAACGTGGCGATCAGGGGGTGATCGTGATGGTGGATACGGCCGATGAGCTGATCCCGTCGCGCTCGCCTGCACGCCTGCCCCTCGGCCGGATCCTCCTCGGATCGGTGGTCGGCGGTGCCGGCCTCGTCGCGCTCGGGCTCTTCTTCGGCGGCGGATCCGCTCACGCGGACGAGGCCGCCCCTCCGGCTCCGGCGGCTTCCTCCGCGCCCGCTCCGAGCGGCCTGGGCGGCGTCGTCGCCGGCGTGACGAACGGGCTCGGCCAGACGCTCGGCTCGGTCACCGCGACGGTCGCCCCCGTGCTCCCCGAGCCCGTGCGCGACGTCGTCTCGGAAGTCGTGACGCCGGTGGCGTCGGCGGTCGACCAGGTGGCCGCGTCGGCACCGGTGACCGCGGTCGTCGAGCCGGTCGCCTCCACCGTCGACCAGGTGGTCACCGCCACCCCGGTGGTCGGCGACGTGGTCACCGGGCTCGTCGGGAGCGACACGCCGGTGCAGTCGGTCACGACGCCCGTGACGGGTGTCGTGGACACGGCGGTCGGCGGTGTCTCCGATGCTGTCTCGAGCGCCGTCTCACCGCTGGCGCCGGGCGCCTCCACCCCGCCGATCGTGACCCTGCCGCCGATCCTGGGCGAGGGGGATGCCGTGCTCCCCGGAGCCGTGGCCGCAGTCTCGGCGCGCGCGACGGACGCGCTCGCCGCACCGGCCGCGATTTTGGCCGTCTCCGTGCCCGCTGCAGGGCCCGCG
>JAEWDJ010000238.1 GCA_023390155.1 Actinomycetes bacterium
TCGAGCAGGCCGCGGCTCGCATTGAACAGGATTCGAGGATCGTCAAGCCACCCCTCGGGGACTGGCCGCTTGGCACGCCGGAAGATGGACTTGACGCGCTCTGTCTCGTCTCCGTACACGCCGATGCTGCCGGGTCGTAGCTTGCGGAGCAGCGTACCCACCGCGAGGGCGTAAAGCTTCACCGTCGCCGAGAGGGTCGTGAGCCGCACAGCGTCGTTGTGGTAAATCTCGTTGCGGTAATCGTGCAGACGTCCTAGGACGGGCACCAGCTCGGGGATGATGTAACCCGCCCACGCGATGTATCGCACCTTGGCTAGGAAGTCCCGCTCGATCGACCGCCGCTGTGTGCTCGAGAGCACCCAATTGACAAAACCGTACTTGGAATCGCTCTTCGCCTTCTCCCGCGCGCGCTGGTCGGTATCGTTCAAGTCGATCGCCACCTCGTCACCGAGCCACGTCCGCTCACCCGCCAGGTAATACAGCTCCAGCTCCGTCTCTAGGCGTCGCACCATCAACAGCTCGGCGGCGCTGTCCAGCAGGAGATACGCCACCCGATAGTCCTCGGGGGTGTCGCTGAGAATCAGGTCGCGCGCGGTGAAGACCTGCGCCGCGAGCATCAGTGTCCGCTGCACCATGCGCTCATCGTATGGTTGCCCTCCGTCGAAGCTGTCGATGAACGAGTACATCAACTCAACGTCATCGAGGATCAGCCACGCAGTCAGGCTGGAAGAGCAGGTGCCGGTATCAGTATCCCGCGCGATCGAGTCGGCCTCGGTTCACGTAGTTGCCGGCATCGTCGTCCGCCCCGGATCAGCGCATCCGACTCCGCGTGCTCGACGCATAGAAGGAGCGAGCCGGCACGCCAGCCTGCGGCGCGGCTGACCCAGTCAGGCCTGCGGAATGCACGGGCAGTGAGGCGGCCGACGTAGCCGAGCGTGACCCGCTGCTACCAAAGCGGTGAGTAAACGGTGAGTTTGGCCAAAAACCATTGAGCGGGTAGTCTGGGCCGCAGCCTTACTTCCCAGTGTTTACCTGGGATCCCGGGCCGCGCGAGTGTAGTTCAATGGTAGAACCTCAGCTTCCCAAGCTGATAGCGCGGGTTCGATTCCCGTCACTCGCTCTGGTGTCACTTCGGCTGCATGGGCAGCCTCACCCCGACGACCGCGACGAGAGTCCCCGCGAAACACAGCACAGCGTTCACCGCGATGGCGGCGTTGATTCCCGGCAGGATGCCGATCGCACCGTCGATGCTCGCCGCGGCGATGACGGCGGACATGATCGGTGTCCCGAGCGCGATTCCGACCTGTTGGCTCATCGTCGCGAGTCCTGTGGCGAGGCCCTGCTGCCCGTCGGGGAGGCCGGAGGTCGAGGCGACCACATAGCCGACGATCGCGACGAGGTTCGCGACGCCGCCGATGAACGTGCAGACGAGGACGACGGCGAACCAGAACGACGCCGTGTCGACGAAGACGAGCGGGATCGTGGCGGCGCCTTGGGCCAGAAAGCCGAGGAGGATCGTCCGCCGTGCGTCCGTCCGGGCGATGAGCCGCGGCCCCAGGAGTCCCCCGAGGACCGTTCCCGCGCCGAGCACGGCGAACGTGAGCCCGGCGCCGAGCGGCGAGATCCCCAGGACCTCCTGGAGATAGAGGGTGAGGGTGAAGACGAGGGAGGTCTCGGTGGCGAAGGCGAGCGCACCCGCGACGTTGCCCCACGCGATGTGGCGCATCCGGAGGATCCTCAGGTCCACCAACGGCTCCCGCGCCCGGCGCTCGACCAGCCAGAAGGCGACGAAAAGGGCGACGGCGGCCGCGAGAGCGCCCCAGACGACCGGCGACGCCCACCCTTCCTGGCCGGCGGTGACGGCGGCGTACACGACAGCGACGAGACCGAGCGTCACCGTCGCGGCGCCACCGACGTCGACAGCGGGACGGCGTTCGGCCCTGTTCTCGCGGAGGACCGCGGGCGCGACGGCGAGCACGAGCACGGCGACCAGGACGTTGACGAAGAACGCCCACCGCCAGCTGAGCACGTCGGTGAACACGCCGCCGAGGATCGCGCCGGTGGTGAATCCGCCGGCCATCAACGCCCCGTTCAACCCGAGCGCACGATCACGCGCCGGCCCCTCCGCGAAGTTCGTCGTCAGCAGGGAGAGCGCAGCCGGCGTGACGATCGCTGTCGCGATCCCCTGGGCGACCCGCGCAGCCAGCAGCAGCACCGGCTCCCCCGCCAGGCCACCGCCCAGCGACGAGACGCCGAGCAGCGCCATCCCGGTCAAGAACATCCGTTTGCGGCCGGCGAGATCCGACACCCGGCCGAAGAAGAGCGTGAAGCCGGCCGCGCAGAGCGCGAAGCTCGTCGAGATCCACTGGAGCTGCCCCGTCGGTATCCCGACGTCCCGGCCGATCCGGGGGAGCGCGACGTTGAGGATCGAGAAATCGACGGCGAGTGTGAAACTCGCGGTGAGCAGCACCACGAGCGTCACGCGGTCTCGCGCGGACAGGCGGACGGGAATGGGGATGTCGCGGACGGTCATGTGTTCCTCTCGGTCGAGCGCCGTTCCACGATCTCCGGCTGCGTGGGCGTCAACCAGCCACGCGTCGTTCCTACCCTCACGAGGGTTAGGCACGGGCCGACGCGGTCCGCGAGAATCGGAACATGTCCCTTCTCCCGTCCCCGCCCGCGCCGGGCGAGCCGAACGCGCTCGGAGAGTTCCTCCGATCGCGGAGAGACGCCCTGACGCCGGAAGACGTGGGAATCGCGAGCTACGGGATGCGGCGCGTCACAGGGCTCCGCCGTGAGGAGCTGGCACAGCTCGCCGGCGTCTCCGTCGCCTACTACACACGGCTCGAGCAGGGGCAGTCCGCGAGCGCATCCGATTCCATCATCGAAGCGCTCGCGCGGGCTTTGCGGCTTCGCGACGACGAACGCGCTCACCTCTTCGCACTGGCTCGACCCCGGCGCGCGCAGGATGCGCGCCCGCCCCG
>JAEWDJ010000481.1 GCA_023390155.1 Actinomycetes bacterium
GGCGCGCCCTCCTCCGGCAGCCAGACCCCCGCCTCCCGCAGCGCGCCGGCCGCATCGGCCAGCACGGCGTCCGGGCGACCGTCGGCGAGGATCCCGCCGTCGGCGGCCAGCACGATGACCCGGTCGACCAGCTCGCGCCAGACCGCGACCCGGTGCTCGACCACGACGAGCGTGGCGCCGGTGCGGTCGAGGGCCGCGGCGACGGCGTCGCGCACCTCGTGCACGCCCTCCGGGTCGAGGTTGGCGGTCGGCTCGTCGAGGAGCAGCAGCCCCGGTCGCATGGCGAGCAGCCCGGCGAGGGCGAGCCGCTGCTTCTGGCCGCCGGAGAGCCGGGAGGTCGGATGGTCGAGCGGCACGTCGAGTCCCACCGCGTCGAGCGCGTGCCGCACCCGCGGCCAGATCTCGTCCCGGGGGACGCCGAGGTTCTCGCAGGCGAAGGCGACGTCGTCGCCGACGCGCGCGAGGATGACCTGGGCGTCCGGATCCTGCAGCAGCAATCCGGCGGCGCCACGCGCGCGGGCCGGATCCTCTCCGCCGATCGCGAGCGCGCCCTCCCGCTCACCGTCGTCGTCGCCCCCGAGCACGCCGGCCAGCCCGGCGAGCACCGTGCTTTTACCGGCACCCGACGCGCCGAGCAGGAGCACCCGCTCCCCCGGCTCGATGCGCAGGCTCAGCTCGCGGACGGCCCAGGCGGACCGCCCGGAGTAGCGCCAGCCCCAGCCGTCGACCCGAACGGCGGCCGGGGCCGGCAGTCCCCGGGTCCTGTCTCCCGCGATGGTCAGACCCGTCCCGTCGCCTCGCGCCCCGCCGCGAAGCGGCTGAGGGCACCGGTCTTCGCCAGAGCCCGCACGAGCAGCCACGACAGGAGTCCGGCGATCGCGGCGCCCGAGACCGTCGTCGTGATCGTGTAGACGACTGCGAACTCGGGCTTCGCTCCCGGGTACCAGTAGAGGAGGTCGAGGACGGACTCGGCGAGACCGGCTCCCGCGCCGGCGAGGATGGCCGGCACGAGCTTCCAGTTCGCGTAGAGGAACAGCGCGAAGACGATCTCGGCGCCGAGTCCCTGCACGAGACCGGAGAGCAGGGTCGCGAAGCCCCACTGCGTGCCGATGAGCGCCGAGACGATCGCCGCGACGAGCTCGCCGTACAGCGCGGCGCCCGGCTTGCGGATGATGAGCGCGGTGAGCACGCCCGCGAACAGCCAGGGGCCGTTGAGGAGGCCCTGGAAGCCGGGCAGCACGGCGCTGACCGGGCCGGAGATCGGGTTCTGGACCTGGCCCCAGACCCAGAAGACGACGCCGGCGGCGACGGCGACGACACTGGCGACGACGATGTCGACGACGCGCCAGCGGAGGACGCGAGCCGGTCGCGTCTCGGACGAGGTGATGGTTGCGTGCACTGTTCGTGCCCTTTCGCTAGACAAAAGAGGGCACGGGATTCAGAGATGGCCTCCCTGCGCTGGCATGATCCAGATCAGGTTCGACGGTCGAAGCTTGGAGAAGCTTCCTCTCAGCCCGGCTCACCGGACTCCCGTGTTCGCGATCAGTCTAGTGCGTGCGCACCGTCTCTCGCGCTACTTCTTGAGGGCGCGGATGACACGCGACCACGCGTGCCCGGCGACCCAGACGAAGGGGATGCCGACCGCGAGCAGGGTGATCAGGTTGGGGCGGAACCGCACGCCCGCGGCGTCGCTGACATAGGCGCCGAACGGGATGGCCACCCCGCCTCCGCCTGCTCCGCCCGGGGCGTCCTCCCCCTCCGCCGCGGTCCCGGCGCCGAAGCCGAACTGCACGGCGGCCACGGGGACGACGGTCGTGCCGTCGATCACGACCGGCTCGCCGTAGACGGACTTGATACCGGAGGAGCTGATGGTCTCGGCGAGTTTGAGCGAGATGTTGGTCATGCCCTCACCGTACCCGCCGGGCTCCCAGCATGACCAGGGCGGTTCGCAGGCTCCTCCCGGCGTTCGCGGCGGGTTCTCAGCGGGTGTCCCGGAATAATCGTCCGAGTGTCACCGCTCCGCTCCCGCCGCCGCCCCCGAGGGGTGCTGACGGGGCTCGCGGCGCTCGCGGTGACGGCCCTGCTGCTCTGGCACGGGATGCTCCCCGACATCGGCGGCTCGGCCTCCCTGCTCGAGTCTTTCCTGCCGTGGGCGGCGGCGCTCATCGCCCTGCTCGGCCTCTCGGCCCTGTTCCGGCTCTCCCTGTTCGCCGGCCTCGGGGTGGCGGCCGCCGCGGCCGTGTGGTGGTCGCTGTTCGGCGCGGCCCTGCTCCCCTCGGCCACCATCGGCGCGCCCGCCTTCACGGTGGTGAGCGAGAACATCCGCGCCGGTAACCCCGATGCGGCCCGGATCGCGCGGGACCTGGCCGGGCGCTCCCCCGACCTGATCGCCCTGCAGGAGCTCGACGACGGCACGCGCGACGCGGTGGCGGGCGTGCTCGACGCCGACTATCCGTATCGCGCGGTCGTCGGGACGGTCGGGCTGTGGAGCACGCACCCGCTCCACGACGAGCAGCGCCTCGACCTCGGCCTCGGCTGGGACCGCGCGCTGAGCGTGGATGTCGACACGCCGGGCGGGACGACGCGCGTGTACGCCGTGCACCTCGCGTCGGTGCGGCCGGGCGCGAGCGCCACCCGCGACGAGATGCTGCGGGAGCTCGGGGAGACGGTCGCGGCGGACGATGCGGCACGACTGCTGGTGGTCGGCGACTTCAACACCGCCACGACGGATCGCACACTCGCCCCGCTGCTCGCCTCGGTGAGCGAGAAGCCCGACAGCGAGCTGGGCCTCGGCTTCACCTGGCCCGCCGCGTTCCCCGCCGCGCGCCTCGACCACGCCTTCGTGCGCGGGCTCTCCACCGTGAGCAGCACCGTCCTGCCCGAGAACGGGAGCGACCACCGCGGGATCGAGGTCGGGCTGCGCTAGTCGCTGGTCATGCGGCGCTAGTCGCTGACCCAACGCGGGTTGCGGCCGTCCTTCGCCTCCTCGTCGGCCTCCTGCGTGCGCCGCACGAGCGAGGCCGGGCCGATCGTCCCCCGCCCGAACCGGGCGCTCACCGCGTCGAGCGCGCGCTCGGTCTCGCGCCACTCCTCGTCCGGGTCCCACAGCGCGAGGGCGTCCCCGCCCGCATCCAGCAGCTGCTCGGCGCGCACCCCGATGAGGCGGATGGGCGTGGCACGCAGGTCGAGCTCGAGCGCCTCGAAGATCTGCCAGGCCTCCTCGAAGAGCCGGCGCCCGACGTTCGTGGGTTCGGCGAGCGTGCGCGACCGCGTGATGGTGCGGAAGTCGGAGAACCGCACCTTGATGGCGACCGTGCGCCCCTCCAGGCCGTGGCGCCGCAAGCGTTCGCCCACCCGGCCGGAGAGCCGCAGCAGCTCGCGGCGGAGCGTGTCCGCGTCGTCCACGTCGACGCCGAAGGTGTTCTCGTGGCCGACGCTCTTCTCGCGTGACTCCGTGACGACGCGGCGCGCGTCCCGGCCGTTCGCGAGGTCATGGAGGCGTCGCGCGCCGGCGTCGCCGACCGCGCGCTGCAGCACCGCGATCGGGGCGTCCGCCAGGTCGGCGACCGTGCGCATCCCCATCCGCTCCAGCGACGCCTGGGTGCTCGCGCCCACACCCCACAGCGCCCCGACCGGCAGCGGGCGCAGGTAGGCGAGGGTCTCGGAGGGCGGGATGACCAGCAGGCCGTCGGGCTTCGCCCGCCCCGACGCGAGCTTGGCCATGAACTTGGTTCCGGCGACGCCGACCGAGCAGGTCAGCCCGGTCTCCTCCACCACCCTCGCCCGGATGAGCTCGGCGATGCGCCGCGGCGAGCCGAGGAGGCGGCGTGCGCCGGCCACGTCGAGGAACGCCTCGTCGATGCTGAGCGGCTCCACCAGCGGCGTGACCTCGTGGAAGATCTCCATGACCCGGCGGGAGTACTCGGTGTACTTCTGGTAGTGCGGAGGGAGGATGATCGCCGTCGGGCACAGCCGCAGCGCCTGCGACATCGGCATGGCACTGCGGACGCCGAAGCGGCGGGCCTCGTACGTGGCGCTCGTCACCACGCCGCGGCCGCCGGCGTGGCCGACGATCGCCGGCTTGCCCCGTGCGTCGGGCCGGTCGAGCAGCTCGACGGAGGCGAAGAACGCGTCCATGTCGACGTGCAGCACCGTCGCCGCGGAGTCGTCGACCTCCGCGGTCGTCACCCGCCGATCGCAGCCGTCCGCCCGTCCCACACCCTCCAGCATGCCACCGTCCGCCGACAGCGCCGACGCGGGTAGCGTGAGGCCCATGGAATTCAGATACCTCGGCAACTCCGGGCTCAAGATCTCGGAGATCATCTACGGAAACTGGCTGACCCACGCCTCCCAGGTCGAGAACGACACCGCCACGCGCAGCGTGCGGGCGGCGCTCGACGCGGGGATCACCACCTTCGACACCGCCGATGCCTACGCGAACACCGCCGCGGAGAAGGTGCTCGGCGACGCCCTCAAGGGCGAGCGCCGCGCCTCCCTCGAGATCTTCACGAAGGTCTACTGGCCGACGGGGCCGAAGGGCCACAACGACGTCGGGCTGTCGCGCAAGCACATCCTGGAGTCGATCGACGGCTCGCTCGAGCGCCTCGGCACCGACTACGTCGACCTCTACCAGGCGCACCGGTACGACTCCGAGACGCCGCTGGAGGAGACGATGCAGGCGTTCGCCGACATCGTCCGCGCGGGCAAGGCGCTCTACATCGGCGTGAGCGAGTGGACCGCGGACCAGCTGCGCGCCGGCCACGCGCTCGCCCGCGACCTCGGTTTCCAGCTCATCTCGAACCAGCCGCAGTACTCGATGCTCTGGCGCGTCATCGAGCAGGAGGTCGTGCCCGCCTCGGCCGAGCTCGGCATCTCCCAGATCGTCTGGTCGCCGGTCGCGCAGGGCGTGCTCACCGGCAAGTACCTGCCGGGCGAGCAGCCGCCGGCCGACAGCCGCGCCGCCGACGAGAAGGGCGGCGCGAACGCGATCAAGGGCTTCCTGCGCGACGAGGTGCTGACCGCCGTGCAGCGTCTGAGGCCCATCGCCGACGAGCTCGGGATCACGATAGCGCAGCTCGCCGTCGCCTGGGTGCTTCAGAACCCGAACGTGGCCGGCGCGATCGTCGGGGCCTCGCGCCCCGAGCAGGTCGAGTCGAACGCCGCCGCCGCGGGCATCCGCCTCTCGGGCGACGTGCTCGCCCGGATCGACGAGGCCGTCGGCGACGTGGCCGAGACCGACCCGGCGCAGACCGTCTCGCCCGCGAAGCGCCCGGCCTGACCGTCCGCCGCCGGTGTCCACGCTCAGACGAGGGCGGACACCAGCGGCCGGAACCAGTCGCGGAAGGCCGGCGAGTCGTCGCGCAGGCTCGCGCTCACGACGACGGTGTGCGGCCCCACGATCCAGGCGCCCGAGCTCGACAGCGGGAGCACGTCGATGTCGAGGCGGAAGTACCCCGCCTGCCGCCGCAGCTCGTGCTCGCGCTCGCGCACGACGTCGACGATGTCGGCCGCCCGCCGGGCGTGGTTCAGGAGGCTCGCCTGCACGTACTCGGCGTGCCGCTCGTGCGCCCAGCTCGCCGCGGCATCGTAGTGCTCGATCACGACGTCCTGCAGGTCGATCGCCCGGTCGAAGACCTCGAAATGCGGCGGGTGCAGCATGCCGCCCGCCGGGCGCCGTTCGCGGTCGACGGCCACGTCGAACCACGCCCGCCACTGCTCCGCGAGCGTGCTCGGACCGGGTTCCGTCGTGTCCCGTGGGCCGTGGTGGGGTCGCGCGGCCGGCAGCACCGGGTGCGCGCCGGTGTTCGCGCGCAGCACGGGGACGAGCGCCGGCGTCAGGCGCGGCAGCGCGGGCTCCCCCGCCCCGCCC
>JAEWDJ010000347.1 GCA_023390155.1 Actinomycetes bacterium
GGTTGAGGGCGCGCACGGCGATGTCCTGCACGAGCAGCACGACGTCGCTGCGCAGCATGTCGGGCGTCCAGTACGGCAGCAGCGTGGATCGTGCCGAGAGCAGGGTGAGCACGGGCACGTCGAGCGAGAGGCCGGCCGCGACCCTGGCATGCCCGGCGAGGACCGCGGTCAGCCAGGCGGGATGCACGCGGAAGCCGCGCACGGGCCGCCACGCCAGGTCGTAGTCCCACTCCCCGTCCATCGTCCGCGAGACCGAGCGGGTGTAGTAGCCGAGGTCGACGTTCGGCATGGCCGCCTTCGGGTCGAAGCGCTTCTGCAGGTCCAGCAGCGGCGCGAGCGCGGTGCGCCCGATGCCGCCCGCCTGGAACTCCAGCCACGGGCTGTTCAGGACGAGCGCGGACGCTCGGCCCGGGTGCCGGTCGGCCCACAGGCTGAGGGTGAGCCCGCCGGTCGAGTGGCCGAGCAGCAGCAGCCGGCGGCCGGTCCGCGGCTCGTCGCCGTGCCCCATCGCGTCGAGGGCCGCCGCGATGTCCTCGTCGTAGGTCGCGAGGTCGTCCACGAACCCGGGCGTCTGCCCCTCCCGCAGGCTGCGGCCGTATTTGCGCAGGTCGAGGGCGAAGAAGCGTGCGCCCTGGGCGTGCCAGAACCGGGCCTCCTCCGTCTGGAAGAAGTAGTCGGACCAGCCGTGGACGTAGAGCACGTCGACGTCGGCGGCCGGCCGGTGCGGGCGCAGGTCGGCCAGGGCGGGCGCCGGCGCGTAGCGCACGAGCGTCGCGACGACCTCGCCCTCGGCGTCGGGCGCGAGCGGGAGCGTGCGCTGTTCGAACGGCTCGCCGAGCACGTCCGGCCGCCATTCGTGCCCCCGCGTCATGCCTCCAGCGTGCCAGGTGCGAGGGCGCGCCGCCTAGTCCGCGGCGGCCGCTCCTCTGCGCGCTAGTCCTCCGTCGTCGCCGAGACGGCGCGGCGGTTGGAGACGTTCACCATCTCGTCGCGCGGCACGACCTTGATGCGGGCGCGACCGCGTTCGGCGCCCAGCGCCTGCTCGTGCTCGTCGAGGTTGTGCCAGCCGTCGAGATCCGTGTACTCCACACCCCGCTCGCGGAGCAGCTTCTCCACAGATTCCTCGTCGGGGTCGGTGGGAGACCACCAGTTTCCCTGATCGTTGATCACATGCTTGATCGTCTCCATCGCGTCGGACTTGGTGTGTCCGATGAGGCCCACGGGCCCGCGCTTGATCCATCCCGTCGCGTACACGCCGTACATGCGCTCGTTGTCGCCCTTGCGCAGCACCTGGCCCTCGTGGTTCGGGATGACGCCGTGCTTCTTGTCGAACGGGATGTCGGGCAGCGGCGACCCGAAGTAGCCGACGGCTCGGTACAGCGCCTGGATCTCGAGCTCGCGGATCTCGCCGGTGCCGCGCACGCCGCCCTCGCCGTCCGGCTCGGTGCGCTCGTAGCGGATGGCGCGCACCCGCCCGTCCTCGTCGCCGAGCACCTCGAGGGGCTTCGCGTAGAAGTGCAGGTGGAGGCGGCGGGAGGCGTTGCCCACCTCGCGCTGACGCCACTGCTGCAGCACCCGGTCGATGACCATGACCTGCTTGTTGCTGGCGATCGCGTCCTTCGACTGCTCGTCGTAGTCGAAGTCCTCGTCGTAGACGATCATGTCGACGTCGCGCAGCTCGCCGAGCTCGCGCAGCTCCAGCGGCGTGAACTTGACCTGCGCCGGCCCGCGACGGCCGAACACGTGCACGTCCGTCACCGGGGAGTCCTTGAGGATCTCGTAGACGTTGTCCGGGATCTCCGTCGGCAGGAGGTCGTCGGCGTGCTTGGCCAGGATGCGCGAGACGTCGAGCGCCACGTTGCCGTTGCCGATCACCGCGACCGATTGCGCGTCGAGCGGCCAGGTGCGCGGCACGTCCGGGTGGCCGTCGAACCAGCTCACGAACTCGGCGGCCCCGTACGAGCCCTCGAGGTCGATGCCCGGGATGTCGAGGTCTGCGTCGCGCACGGCGCCGGTCGCGAAGATGACCGCGTTGTAGTGGCGCTTCAGGTCCTCGAGGGTGATGTCGGTGCCGAAGTTCACGTTGCCGAAGATGCGGATGTCACCGCGGTCGAGCACGTCCCGCAGGGCGGTGATGATGCCCTTGATGCGCGGGTGATCCGGCGCCACGCCGTAACGCACCAGGCCGTACGGCGCGGGCAGCTGCTCGAAGAGGTCGATGGAGACGTCGAAGCCCCGTTCCGCCTTCAGCAGGATGTCCGCGGCGTAGATGCCGGCGGGCCCGGCGCCCACGATGGCCAGTCGGAGTTTGGTCATGCGATGTGTCCTTCGTGCTCAGCTGGAACGTTCGACGATCGTGTCCGCGAAGCGGATGAGCGCCTTCTTGACGGGCCCGTCCGGGAGGGGCCCGAGCGCCTCGACGGCCTCGCGCGCCCAGCGGTGGGCCTCTTCCAGGGTCTGGTGGGTCACCTCGTGCTCGCGGAGCGCCGCGATCGCTGCCGTCGCCTCCGGCGTGACGTCGCCCTCGTCGGCGGTGCCGATCACATCCCGCTCGAGCCGTTCGAGCAGCTCCGCCGCCGACGGGTCGGTCGCGGCCCGCTCGCGCAGCCGCAGCACCGGGAGGGTCGCCACGCCGGCCCGCAGGTCGTTGCCGGGGGTCTTGCCCGTCTCCTCGACGCCCTTGGCCGACAGGTCGATGACGTCGTCGATGATCTGGAAGGCGACGCCGATCTTCTCGCCGAAGGTGACGACCGGCTGCTCGTAGCTCTCGTCGGCGCCCGAGAAGACGACGCCCATCTGCGCGGCGACCGCGATCAGCGACCCGGTCTTGTCCTCGAGCACCGAGATGTAGTGCGCGACCGGATCCTCGCCGTCCTGGGGCCCGATCGTCTCGTGCAGCTGCCCGAGGCAGAGCCGCTCGAACGTGTCGGCCTGCAGCTGGATGGCGCGCTCGCCGAGCGACGACACCAGCTTGCTGGCGCGGGCGAACAGCAGGTCGCCGGTCAGCACGGCCACCGAGTTGCCCCACACGAACTGGGCGCTCGGCACTCCGCGGCGCATCTGCGAGTCGTCCATGACGTCGTCGTGGTAGAGGGAGGCCAGGTGGGTGATCTCGACCGCCTGGGCCGCCTGCAGCACCTGGGGCGTGGTCCCCCGCCCCAGCTGCGCCGCGAGCAGCATGAGCATCGGGCGCACGCGCTTGCCGCCCGCCTCGAGCAGGTAGCGCGCCGTCACATCGGCGAGACCGTCGGCGAACTGCATCTGATCGTGCAGGCCCTCCTCGATCTGCACGAGCCCGGCGTCGACCGCGGCCGCGAGGGCACGATCCTCACCGCGGGCGAAGATCCGCTCGGTCAGGCCCAGCTGGCTGGACACCGACGCGGGGCGGCGCGCCGCAGGAACACTTCGTGGCACTACTCCCCCTCGGGTGGGACGGACGGTGTCGCGGACGCCTCGCCTGCGGCGGGCTTGGCGGGTTTGGTGGCGGCGGGCTTGGCGGCTGAAGGCTTCGCGGCTGAAGGCTTCGCGGCGGCGGGCTTCGCGGACTTGGTGGTGGCCGGCTTCGCAGTGGTCGGCTTCGCAGTGGTCGGCTTCGCAGTGGTCGACTTCGCGGCGGCGGGCTTCGCAACGGCGGGCTTGGCAGTGTTCGGTTTGGCGGCAGCCGACTTGGCGGCGGCGGGCTTCGCAGGGGTGGGCTTGGCGGCAGCCGGCTTCGCGGCGGGGGTTGGCTTGGCCGCTTCCGGCTTCGCCGACTTCGCGGCGGCGGTGGGCTTGGCGGCAGCCGGCTTCGCGGCGG
>JAEWDJ010000491.1 GCA_023390155.1 Actinomycetes bacterium
GGTCGAGCGCACCCGCGCCGGCGTCGGCAGCTGGTACGAGTTCTTCCCGCGGTCCGAGGGCGCCAAGAGGCTCGCGAACGGCACGTGGAAGTCGGGCACGTTCCGCACGGCGGCCAAGCGCCTGCCGGAGATCGCCGCGATGGGCTTCGCCGTCGTCTACCTGCCGCCCAACCACCCGATCGGCCGCACCTTCCGTAAAGGTCCGAACAACACCCTGGAGGCCGGCCCCGACGATCCGGGCTCCCCCTGGGCGATCGGCTCCGCCGAGGGCGGTCACGACGCGATCCACCCCGACCTCGGCACCGAGAAGGACTTCGTCCACTTCCTCGGCAAGGCCAAGCAGGCCGGGCTCGAGGTCGCCCTGGATCTGGCCCTGCAGGCCTCCCCGGATCACCCGTGCGTCACCGAGCACCCCGAGTGGTTCACCACCCTCCCGGACGGCACCATCGCGTACGCGGAGAACCCGCCGAAGAAGTACCAGGACATCTACCCGATCAACTTCGACAACGACTACGACGGCCTCCGCCACGAGGTGCTCCGCATCGTCCGCCACTGGATGTCGCTCGGCGTCCGCATCTTCCGCGTGGACAACCCGCACACCAAGCCGCTGCACTTCTGGGAGTGGCTCATCCGCACCGTGAACGCGACCGACCCCGACGTGGTGTTCCTGGCCGAGGCGTTCACCCGGCCGGCGCTGCTCCACACCCTCGCCAAGGCCGGGTTCCAGCAGTCCTACACCTACTTCACCTGGCGCAACACGAAGGAGGAGCTCGAGGAGTTCCTCACCGGCCTCGCCACCGAGACCGCCGACTTCCTGCGGCCGAACCTGTTCGTCAACACGCCGGACATCCTCACCGAGTACCTCCAGTTCGGCGGGCCGGCCGCGTTCAAGGTCCGCGCCGCGGTCGCCGCGACGGGCGCGCCCACCTGGGGCGTCTACTCCGGGTTCGAGCTGTACGAGAACGTCGCCCGCCCGGGCGCGGAGGAGTACATCGACAACGAGAAGTACGAGTACCGCCCGCGCGACTACAACCGGGCGCAGACGCTCGGCCGATCGCTCGCGCCCTACCTGACGATGCTCAACCGCACCCGCAGCGAGCACCCCGCCCTCCGGCAGCTGCGCAACCTGCACGTGCACGGCAGCGAGGACGACGCGATCCTCGTCTACTCCAAGCACCTGCCCGGGGAGTTCACCCGCAGCGGCAAGGCCGACACGGTCCTCGTCGTCGCCAACGTCGACCCGCACTCGGTCCGCGAGACGATCGTCCACCTCGACGTCACCGCCTTCGGCCTGCAGCGCGGCGCGCAGTTCGAGGTGAAGGACGTCGTCACCGGCCAGCGCTGGACCTGGGGCGCCGACAACTACGTGCGGCTCGACGCCTTCGCCGAGCCCGTCCACATCCTGGTCGTCAAGCCGCTCTGAGCCGTCCGCCCGAACCGCCGCACCAGCCGACCGCCTCGGCGTCGGCCGCACCCCCAGAAGGAGTCCGATGAGTCCGATCCCCGAAGGCGCCGCCGCCGTCGACCTCCCCGTCCTCGACGAGGGACTCCTCCTCGCCGTCGCCACCGGGTCGTACCACGACCCGCACGCGGTGCTCGGCCAGCACCAGGTCAACGCCCCGGGCGTCGCCGACCCGGTGACCGTCATCCGGGTGCTCCGCCCGCTCGCCACCGAGGTGTTCGCCATCCTCCCGACCGGGGCCCATCTGGAGCTGGCGCACCTCGCGCACGGCATCTGGCAGGGCGTCGACATCGTCGGCCCCGGCGCATACGAGATCGAGGCGCGCTACGCCGACGGCAGCACCTGGCTGGCGGACGACCCCTACCGCTTCTCCCCCACCATCGGCGAGCTCGACCTCCATCTCATCCGGGAGGGCCGGCACGAGCAGCTCTGGACGGCCCTCGGCGCGCACGTGCGCGACCTCGGCGGTGTGGTCGGCACCGCGTTCACCGTGTGGGCGCCGCGCGCGAAGGCCGTGCGGGTCGTGGGCGACTTCAACGGCTGGGACGGCACGCAGCACGCCATGCGCACGATGGGCTCCTCCGGCGTGTGGGAGCTCTTCGTCCCCGGGCTCGGTGAGGGCGCCCTGTACAAGTTCGACGTCCTGGGCCGCGGCGGCGACTGGGTGCGCAAGATCGATCCGATGGCGCAGCTCGCCGAGACCCCGCCCGCGACCGCCTCGGTCGTCACCGTGCCGCGCCACGACTGGCAGGACGGCGAGTGGATGCGCGCCCGCGCCGAGCGCGACCCGCACTCCGGCCCGATGAGCGTCTACGAGCTCCACTTCGGCAGCTGGCGCCCCGGTCTCGGCTACCGCGAGGCGGCGGACCAGCTCATCGACTACGTCGTCGCGCTCGGCTACACCCACGTCGAGTTCCTGCCGCTCGCCGAGCACCCCTTCGGCGGCTCCTGGGGCTACCAGGTCACCGGGTACTACGCCCCGACCAGCCGGTTCGGCTCGCCCGACGACCTCAAGCACCTGATCGACCGGCTGCACCAGGCCGGCATCGGCGTGATCATGGACTGGGTGCCCGGCCACTTCCCCAAAGACGACTGGGCGCTCGCCCGCTTCGACGGCGAGGCCCTCTACGAGCACCCGGACCCGCGCCGCGGCGAGCACAAGGACTGGGGCACCTACATCTTCGACTACGGCAACTCGCAGGTGCGCAACTTCCTCGTCGCGAACGCCCTCTACTGGCTCGAGGAGTTCCACGTGGACGGCCTCCGCGTGGACGCGGTCGCCTCGATGCTCTACCTGGACTACTCGCGCAACGCCGGCGAGTGGGAGCCGAACATCCACGGCGGGCGCGAGAACCTCGAGGCGATCGGCTTCCTCCAGGAGGTCACGGCCACCGCCTACAAGCGCAACCCCGGCACCGTGATGATCGCGGAGGAGTCCACCAGCTACAGCGGCGTGACCGCGCCGACCTCGTCCGGCGGTCTCGGCTTCGGCCTGAAGTGGAACATGGGCTGGATGCACGACTCGCTGCAGTACATCCACGAGAACCCGATGTGGCGCTCCTACCACCACAACGAGCTCACCTTCTCGTTCGTGTACGCCTGGAGCGAGAACTTCCTCCTCCCGATCAGCCACGACGAGGTCGTCCACGGCAAGGGCTCCCTGATCGGCAAGATGCCGGGCGACCACTGGCAGCAGCTGGCGAACGTGCGCGTCTTCCTCGCCTACATGTGGTCGCATCCCGGCAAGCAGCTGCTCTTCATGGGGCAGGAGTTCGGGCAGCCCTCCGAGTGGAGCGAGGAGCGCGGGCTCGACTGGTGGATTCTCGACCAGCCGGCGCACCAGGGGCTCTGGAACCTCGTCGCGCAGCTGAACGCGGTCTACCGTGCGCGGCCCGAGCTGTGGGCGCTCGACAACGAGCCGGCCGGGTTCGAGTGGATCGACGGGTCCGACGCCGCCGGCAACGTGATCGCGTTCCTCCGCAAGGATCGCGACGGCCGCCCGCTCGTCGCGGTGTTCAACTTCTCGGGCGCACCGCACGAGGACTACCGCGTCGGCCTGCCGTTCGCCGGCGAGTGGGAGGAGCTGCTCAACACGGACGCGGACGCGTTCGGCGGCTCGGGCGTCGGCAACCTCGGCGGTGTCACCGCCGCCGATGAGCCGTGGATGGGCCGCCCGGCCTCGGCCGTGCTCACCCTGCCCCCGCTGGGTGCCCTCTGGCTCACGCCCCGGCGCTGAGCCAGTCCGCGTAGTCGGCGCCGTCGACCGCGTGCTCGGGCGCCAGGTTGCGCCCGGCACGCCAGGTCGCGCCC
>JAEWDJ010000478.1 GCA_023390155.1 Actinomycetes bacterium
CGGCGCGGCTGACCCGCCGCGATCCGCGGTCGGTTCGGGAGCGGCTCGGTCGGCTCGGTCGGCTCAGGCCGCGAGCACGCCCGTCGCGAGCAGGATCATCAGCAGAGCGCCGAGCGCGATGCGGTAGATCACGAACGGCAGGAAGCTGCGCCGCGAGATGTAGCCCATGAAGAACGCGATCACGAGCAGGCCGACGACGAACGCGACGAGCGTCGCCGCCGCGGTCTCGACCGGGCCGAAGACCTCGACGGTGCAGGTGCCCGCTTTCGCGAGCGCCTCCGTGCACGGCTCCTTGATCGCCTTGTACAACTGGTAGAACCCGCTGCCGAAGACGGCCGGGAGCGCGAGCAGGAACGAGTACCGTGCGGCGGCGCGACGCTGGTAGCCCATGAACAGCCCGGCCGTGATGGTGCCGCCCGACCGGGAGACGCCCGGGATCAGCGCGAGCGCCTGGGCGAAGCCGAAGATGATGCCGTGGCCCCACGTCAGCTCCCGCAGGCGACGTGTCTTCGACCCCACCCAGTCGGCGATGCCGAGCAGGATGCCGAAGACGATGAGGGTCGTGGCGACGATCCAGAGCGAGCGGAACGTCGTCTCGATCGCGTCCTGGAAGAACAGGCCGAGCACGACGATCGGGACGCTGCCGACGATCACCAGCCAGCCCATCCGGGCGTCCGGGTCGTTGCGCGGGATCTTCCCGAAGAGGGCCAGGAACCAGCGCGAGACGATCCGGGTGATGTCCTTCCAGAAGTAGAGGAGCACCGCGGCCTCGGTGCCGAGCTGGATGATCGCGGTGAACCGCGCACCCGGGTCGGCGCCGGTGCCGAGCAGCTCGCCGACGATGCGGATGTGCGCGCTCGACGAGATCGGGAGGAACTCGGTGAGTCCCTGGACGAGCCCGAGGATGAGGGCGTTGATGAACTCCATGCGTCGCTTTCGGGGAGGTCGGTGAACGTCGTCGGCGGCGGGTCGCCGCGTCGCTCAGTACGAGCTGAGCAGGTCGCGGAGCACGGCCCTACCGAACACTAGCGCGTCGAGCGGGACGCGCTCGTCGACTCCGTGGAACATGCCGGGGAAGTCGAGATCCTTCGGCAGGCGCAGCGGCGCGAAGCCGTAGCCGGTGATGCCGAGCTTGCTCAGGGCCTTGTTGTCGGTGCCACCGGAGAGCAGGTACGGGAGCACGGGCACGCCGGGGTCGTGCCGCTCGAGCGTGCCCGTGATGGCGTCGATCAGCTCGCCGCCGAAGTCCGCCTCGAGGCCGATGTCGCGGTGCATGATCCGCACCTCCACGTCGTCGCCGACGAGGCGCTGCACCTCGGCCAGCACGCGGTCCTCGTCGCCGGGGAGGGTGCGGATGTCGACGAGGGCCTCGGCCGTGTCGGGGATCACGTTGTGCTTGTACCCGGCCTCCAGGAGCGTCGGGTTCGTGGTGGCGCGCAGCGTCGCGAGGATGAATCCGGCGGCGGTGCCGGTGCGCAGCACGACCTCGTCCGGCCCCACCCGCTCCGGGTCGACGTCGAGCAGGCGGCCGAGCTCGTCGATGAGGCGCGTCGTGGTGGCGGTGAGCTGGATCGGCCAGTCCGTGCGGCCGAGGGCGACGACGGCCTCCGCCAGGCGCGTGATGGCGTTGTCGCGGATCAGCCGGGAGCCGTGTGCGGCGCGCCCGCGCGCGACCAGCTTGATCCAGACCAACGATTTCTCGCCCGTCTGCAGCAGGTAGGCGCGGCGTCCGGCGAGGTCGATGGAGTAGCCGCCCACCTCGCTGATCGCCTCGGTCGCGCCGGCGAACAGCTCCGGGTGGTTGTCGACGAGGTGGTGCGAACCGCGACGGCCGCCGTCCTCCTCGTCGGCGAAGAGCGCGACGACCAGATCGCGCTCCGGCTGCTCCCCCGCCCGGAGGATGTCGCCGACCGCGGTCAGGATCATCGCGTCCATGTTCTTCATGTCCACGGCGCCGCGGCCCCAGAGCAGGCCGTCCTTGATCAGCCCGCCGAACGGGTCGACGCTCCAGTTGCGCGGGTCCGCCGGCACGACGTCGAGGTGGCCGTGCACGACGAGGGCCGGCTTGTCGTGGTTGCGGCCCTCGACCCGGG
This sequence comes from Actinomycetes bacterium, assembly GCA_023390155.1. Lineage (GTDB taxonomy): Bacteria > Actinomycetota > Actinomycetes > Actinomycetales > Microbacteriaceae > Leifsonia. Next base: position 2,094 of record JAEWDJ010000478.1, read on the forward strand.
CGACGACGCTGGTCCGGCCCGGGTCGGAGTCGAACAGCTGCGGCTTCAGTCCCAGGGCGGCGAGCCGCGCCTCCACGTACTCCGCCGCCTCGGTCTCGCCGTTCGACTTCCCCTCGCCGTAGTTCGTCGTGTCGAATCGGATCAGGTCGCGGGCGATGATCGCGGTCTCGTCCAGCGTGGATTCGTCGAGCGTGGAGTCGTCGGTCATGCCCTCCACGGTACCGGGCGCGCGCCTCCCCTCGCCCCCGCCGTGACGGCCGGTGACGCGCCACGCCCGGGATGCGCGACGATGTGATTCCGCCGCCGGGATCCGTGCTAAGGTCTTTCTTCGGCAGCCGGTTCGACCGGAAGTCGAAAAACACCCGTCCGGGTGGCGGAAATGGCAGACGCGCTAGCTTGAGGTGCTAGTGCCCGTATAGGGCGTGGGGGTTCAAGTCCCCCCTCGGACACAGGCGAAGAGCCCCGGTCAGACGACCGGGGCTCTTCTCGTCGCAGCGGGACTATCGTTTCGGCCATGACCCCTGAACGTCGCGCCTCCAGCGTCGTCACCGTGCTGCTCGCCCTCGGCGCGAACGTGCTCGTCGCGCTGGCCAAGTCGGTGGCCGCCTTCCTGACCGGGTCCGCCTCGATGGTCGCCGAGGCCGCGCACTCGTGGGCTGACGCCGGCAACGAGATCTTCCTCCTGCAGGCCGAGCGATCGGCCGCCCGACCCCGCGACGCCGCGCACCCCGGCGGGTACGGGCGCGAGGCGTACGTGTGGAGCCTGTTCGCCGCGGTCGGGCTGTTCACGGCCGGCGCGGTGGTCTCGATCATGCACGGAGTCTCCGAGCTGGGAGCGGACGAGCCGGAGGCGGACTACCTGATCGCCTACCTCGTCCTCGCGCTGTCGTTCGTCTTCGAGGGCGTGTCGTTCCTCCAGTCGTTCCGGCAGGCGCGCACGCTCGCCGCCGAGCGCGGCACCGGCACGATCGCGCACGTGCTCGGCACCTCCAACCCGACCCTGCGTGCGGTGTTCGCGGAGGACTCGGCCGCGCTCATCGGACTCGTCATCGCGTTCGCCGGGATCCTGCTGCACCAGCTCACCGGCCAGGCCGTCTTCGACGCGCTCGGCTCCATCCTCGTCGGCGTGCTGCTGGCGGTCGTCGCGGTCGTGCTCATCGACCGCAACCGGCGCTTCCTGCTCGGAGAGCCGGGGCCGGAGGCCGCGCACCAGGCGATGCTCGCGCGCTTGCTGGAGCACCCCGAGGTCGAGCGGGTGACGTACCTGCACCTGGAGTTCGTGGGTCCCGAGCGGCTGTTCGTGGTCGCCGCGGTCGACCTGGTGGGCGACGACCGGGAGGCGGAGGTCGCTGCCGATCTCGCGGCGGTGGAGGCCGAGCTGGAGCGGGACCCGCACATCGCCGAGCTCGTGCTCACGCTGTCTCGACCCGGCGCCCAGGCACTGACACCCGCGCCGGCCGCGACAGGATGACCGCATAGCGGTCAGCATCCGACCGCATTCCGGGGCACACTGGGGGCATGGCAAGCACCGGATCGCGCACGCTGCAGTTGCTGTCGCTCCTGCAGACGCACCGCTACTGGCCGGGCCAGGAGCTCGCCGACCGACTCGGCGTGTCGCCGCGGACCCTGCGCCGCGACGTCGACCGGCTCCGCGACCTGGGCTACCCCGTGGACGCCTCCCGCGGCGTCGCGGGAGGCTATCAGCTCGCCGCGGGCGCCTCCCTCCCGCCGTTGGTGGTCGACGACGACGAGTCGGTCGCGCTCGCGGTCGGGCTGCGGACGGCGGCGCAGAGCGGCATCGCCGGCGTCGAGGAGGCGTCGGTGCGGGCCCTCGCCAAGGTGGTGCAGGTGATGCCGCCGCGCCTGCGCCGCCGGGTGGACGCGCTGCGCGTCGCCACCCTGGCCACGGTCCTGCGCGGCGGCCCGGTGGCCGACGCGACCACGCTCACCACGGTCGCCCAGGCGTGCCGAGACGAAGAACGACTGGAGTTCACCTACGTCGCCCGTGGCGGCGAGGAGACGCGGCGCACGGTCGAGCCGCACCGCCTGGTCTCGGTGGGGCGGCGGTGGTACCTGGTCGCGTACGACCTGACGCGCTTCGACTGGCGCAGCTTCCGGCTCGACCGGCTCACCGAGCCCCGGGCGACCGGCGCGCGCTTCCGCCCGCGCACCCTCCCCGCGGAGGATGCGGCCGAGTACGTCCGCGCCTCCCTCTCCCCCGCCTCCGACCCGCTCGTCGTCGACGCCGTCGTGGCGGCCCCGCTCGCTCGCGTCGACGAGGCCATCGGGCGCTGGGCATCGCTGACCGCGCTGGCGGACGGGACGACGCGGGCGCGGTTCACCGTCGAGAGC
>JAEWDJ010000513.1 GCA_023390155.1 Actinomycetes bacterium
CGGCGAAGAGCACGCGCAGGCCTTCGCCGGCGGCGCCGAGCCTGCCGGAGACGGCCACGACATCGCCGGGCCGGGCGCCGCTGCGCAGCACGGGCTCGCGGCCCTGGAGGTCGCCGAACGCCGTCACCGCGAAGGTGAGGGTCTCGGAGACGGAGAGGTCACCGCCGACGACGCCGCAGCCGGGAGCGAGCTCCTCGCAGGCGAGGCGGAAGCCGTCGGCGATCGCCTCCAGGTCGGCGACGGGCATCGTCGCGGGAGCCGCGATCGCGACCACCAGTGCGGTCGGCACCGCCCCCATCGCCGCCACGTCGGACAGGTTGGTGGCCGCGGCCTTCCAGCCCAGGTCCTCGGGCGAGGACCAGGCGAGGCGGAAGTCCGGGCCGTGGACCATCATGTCGGTCGTCACGACGTAGCGGCCGTCGGGCGCCGCGAGCACGGCCGCGTCGTCGCCCGGGCCGACGAGCGTCGCCGCCGAGCCGGGGAGCCGCGGGAAGATGCGGCGCAGCGCCTCCCGCTCGGAGACCTCCCCCATCGTCGCGCGGGCGGCGGTGCTCTCAGACATTCCCATGTCTGGAAACGCTAGCCTGAATCACTGTGTCCGTTCGTCGCACCGCTCTCGCCGCCGTCCTCGCCGCCGCCGCTCTCGCCCTGGCGGGATGCGCGCCCACCGTCTCCCTCGACCCCGGCGCCGACGCGAACGCGCCCGGCTGCGCCGAGATCAGCGTGCGCCTGCCCGACTCGGTCGCCGGCAAGGAGAAGCGCGTCACGGACGCGCAGGCCACCGGCGCGTGGGGCGACCCCGCCGCGGTCCTGCTGCGCTGTGGCGTCCCGCCGATCGGCGCGACGACGCAGCCGTGCGTCAACGTGAACGGCGTCGACTGGGTGCTGATGAGCGAGCCCGCCGCCAAGACCGTCGTCTACCAGACCTTCGGCCGCACCCCGGCGACGGAGGTCGTGATCGACCACGTCGCCGGGGCCTCGGACTCCTCCGTGCTCCCCGAGTTCGCCTCCGCGATCTCCACGGTCAAGCAGACGCGGCAGTGCCTGTCGACGCTGGACACGAGCCTGACGCCGACGGCGACCCCGACGCCGACGCCGGCTCCCACCTCGACGCCCGGCTCCTGACCCGGCAGCTCAGGCCGCGGCGCGAGCCAGGGCGACCTGGATGAGCTCGTCGATCAGATCCGGGTACGAGAGCCCCGACTCCTGCCAGCAGCGGGGGAACATCGAGATGGGCGTGAAGCCGGGCATCGTGTTGATCTCGTTGATCACGAACCCGTCCGCCGTGAGGAAGAAGTCCACGCGCGCGAGTCCCTCGCCGCCGATGGCGTCGAAGGCGCGCACGGCCAAGTCGGCCATGTCGGCGAGCTCGGCCTCCGTGAGGTCCGCCGGGCACACCAGATCGATGCCGGGGGCGTCGAGGTACTTGGCTGCGAAGTCGTAGAAGTCGCGGCCCGAGACCACGACCTCGCCGGCGACGGAGGCGCGCGCCGGCTCGCCGGGGCGCCCGCCGAGCACGGCGATCTCGACCTCGCGGCCGACGACGGCCGACTCGATCAGCACGCGGTCGTCCTCCGCGAGGGCGATCTCGATCGCGGCGTCGAGCTCCGCCCAATCCTTCACCTTCGTCACGCCGACGCTGGAGCCGGCGCGGGCGGGCTTCACAAAAGCCGGCAGGCCCAGCGAACGGGCGTCGTCGCGGACGCTGCCGGGCTCGCTCCGCCAGCGGTGCGCCGTCACCGTCTGCCAGGGCGCGACGGGGATGCCCGCCTGCAGCAACACGGTCTTCGTGAAGTGCTTGTCCATCCCGAGCGCGCTGGCGAGCACGCCGCTCCCGACGAACGGGAGCCCCACGAGCTCCAGCAGTCCCTGGACGGTCCCGTCCTCGCCCCACGGGCCGTGCAGGATGGGGAAGACGATGTCGACGTCGCCGAGCGACTCGACCGTGCCGTCGGGGTGCGTCACCGTGAGCTCGCGCGTCGCGGCGCTCTCGGGCCAGTGGACGCGCGTGCCGTTGTCCTCGACCTCGGGCAGCGCCTCCGCGTTCAGGGCGAAGCGGGCGGCGTCGTCCGGCTGGAGCGTGAACGCCCCGTCGTGGGTGATGCCGATCGGGATGACCCGGTACGTGTCACGGTCGATCGCCGCGAGCACCCCGGCCGCCGTTGCGCAGCTGATCGAATGCTCGCTTGAACGCCCCCCGAAGAGAAGAGCCACCGCGGCCGTGTCCGTCATCCGTCGTCCTTTCGCCTTGCGGCTCGTCCGAGTCCGTCGTGAGGTGCGGTGCGATGTCCTTCGGGTCGAGCGTGCCGGCGAGCACCTGGCTCACCTGCCGCACGATGGGCATCTCCACCCCGCGCGCCTCCGCCAGGCTCAGCACCGGGGCGACCGAGGCCAGCCCCTCCGCCGTCTGGTTCATCTGCTTCACCACGTCGGTGAAGCTGTAGCCCTGTCCGAGCAGTCGCCCGGCCGTGTTGTTGCGGCTGAGCGAGGACTCGCAGGTCGCGATCAGGTCGCCGAGGCCCGCGAGCCCTGCGAGCGTCTGCGGCTCGGCGCCGTACGCGACCGCGAAGTCGGTCATCTCGACCAGGCCGCGGGTGATGATCGAGGCCTTCGTGTTCTCGCCGTAGCCGACGCCGTCCACGATGCCGATCGCCACCGCGATCAGGTTCTTGAGCACCCCGCCGAACTCCGTGCCGATCACGTCGGTGTTCACGAAGCTGCGGAAGTACCGGTTCGTCGCCGCCATGGCGACCGACTGCGCGGTCTCGAGGCTCACCGACGACACGACCGCCGCCGTCGGCTGCTCGCGCGCGATCTCGAGCGCCAGGTTGGGGCCGGAGGCCACCGCGATGCGCTCGGGGTCGATCGGCAGTCCCTGCGCGATCACCTCGCTCATCCGCAGGCCCGTGCTCTTCTCGACGCCCTTCATCAGGCTGACGACGATCGTCGAGGGGCCGAGGTAGGGCTGCATGGCGGCGAGGTTGTCGCGCAGCGTCTGGCTCGGGATGGAGACGAACACGACCTCCGCGTCGCGCATCGCCTCCCCGAGCTTCGAGGTCGCGCGCAGGTTGCGCGGCAGGTTGATGCCCTCGAGGTAGTCGCTGTTGCGCTTCACCTCGTTGATCTCCCGCGCGAGCTCGGGGCGACGCGCCCAGAGCACGACGTCCGAGCCGCCGTCGGCGAGGATCTTCGCGAATGTGGTCCCCCAGCTGCCCGCGCCGAGCACGGCGATGCGGCGCGGCGGCGTTGGCGGGGCGGTACGAGCCTTGCTAGCCATCGAAGCGGCCGGTCTCCTTCTGGTTGTGCTGCGTCGGGTCCCAGCGCTCGGCGGGCGCCTTCTCGCCGCGGAGGTCCTCCAGCAGCGCGGTGATCGCCTGCATGATGACGGCCGTCGCCTCGGCGAGCGTCGCCGCGTCGAGGCTGCGCCCCGCGAAGGCCGACAGGTCGACCGGGTCGCCGATCTTCACGTCGATCGTCTTGCGCGGGAAGAAGCTGATCTTCTTCGAGTAGCGCGCCATCACCTGCTGCGTGCCCCAGTGCGCCATCGGGATCACGGGGATGCCGTGCTCGAGCGCCATCCGGGCGGCGCCCGTCTTGCCGCGCATCGGCCACATGTCGGGGTCGCGCGTGAGCGACCCCTCCGGGTAGACGACGACGATGCGCCCCTCGTCGATGATCTTCTGCGCGGCGTCGAGCGGCGCGGACCCGCGGGCGGCTCCCCCGCGCGCGACCGGCACCTGGCCGGACTTGCGCAGGAACCAGCCGACGACCGGGACCCTGAAGAGGCTGTCCTTCGCGAGGAACCGCGGCAGGCGGCCGAGCTTCCACAGCACGATGCCCATCATCACGGGATCGATCTCGCTGTAGTGGTTCGGCGCGACGATGTAGGCGCCCTGGCGCGGCATCCGCTCGCGATCGACGATGCGGAAGCGCGCCAGGAGCGCACCGATCGGGACGATGAGGACGGCCAGAACCCAGAAGATCGACGGACGGCTCTTCTCGGAACGCTGACGCTTCACCGGCGGACGCTGGACGGCGGGATCTTCGGGATGGGGCACCTCCCTATTATCCGTGCCGTCACCCCTCGAGGACGAAGTCCGCTCCGAGCTGCTCCAGCTTCGTGATGAAGTTCTCGTAGCCGCGGCTGATGATGCCGACGTTGCTGACCGTCGAGCGGCCCTCGGCCGTCAGGGCCGCGATCAGGTGGCTGAACCCGCCGCGCAGGTCCGGGACCTCGATGTCGGCGCCCTTCAGCTCGGTCGGGCCCATGATGACCGCCGAGTGGTTGAAGTTGCGCTGACCGAAGCGGCACGCGTGGCCGCCGAGGCACTCCTTGTGCACCTGGATCTTCGCGCCCATGTCGATCAGCGCGTCGACGAAGCCGAAGCGCTGCTCGTAGACGGTCTCGTGCACGATCGACACGCCCTCGGCCTTCGCCAGGGCGACGACGAGCGGCTGCTGCCAGTCCGTCATGAAGCCGGGGTGCACGTCGGTCTCGATCACGACCGGCTTGAGCGGGCCTCCCGGGTGGAAGAACCGGATGCCGTCGTCGTGGATCTCGAAGGCGCCGCCGACCTTGCGGAAGACGTTGAGGAAGGTCAGCATCTCGGGCTGCTTCGCGCCGCCGACGTAGACGTCGCCGTTGGTCGCGAGCGCCGCCGCCGCCCAGCTGGCGGCCTCGTTGCGGTCGAACAGGGCCGTGTGGCTGTAGCCGACGAGCTTCTTGACGCCCTCGATGCGGATCACGCGGTCGGTGTCGACCGAGATGATCGCGCCCATCTTCTGCAGGACGTTGATGAGGTCCATGATCTCGGGCTCGATCGCCGCGCCC
>JAEWDJ010000060.1 GCA_023390155.1 Actinomycetes bacterium
CGCCCCCCCGGCGGGGGGGGCCCGCCCCGCCCCCCGGCGCGCCACCGCTCGCGCTCGCGGGGGTCACCCGCCGATCAGCCCTGCTCGGCCAGCAGGGCCTCGGCCTCGGCCAGCAGGATGGCGGTGCACAGCCCGTCGAGCGCGGTGCGGAGCTCGCCCAGCGGCGGGAAGGTCGGGGCGATGCGGATGTTGGCGTCGCGCGGGTCCTCGCCGTAGGGGAAGGTCGCGCCGGCGGGCGTGACGGCGATCCCCGCCTCCTTGGCGAGCTGGACCGAGCGCGCGGCGGTGCCGTCCAGCACGTCGAGGCTGACGAAGTAGCCGCCCTTCGGCGCGTTCCAGGTGCCGGCGCCCCACGGGGCGAGGCGCGTGCGGAACGCCTCGTCGACGGCCTCGAACTTCGGGGCGACGATGGCGCGGTGCTTCTCCATGTGCGCGGCGAGGCCGGCGGCGTCGCCGAGCAGCTTCACGTGGCGCAGCTGGTTGATCTTGTCCGGGCCGATGCTCTGCGCGCCGAGGTTGCGCTGCAGCCAGCCGATGTTGGTCTCGGACGCGCCGACGAAGGCCACGCCGGCGCCGGGGTAGGTCACCTTGGAGGTGGAGGCGAAGATCAGCGGGCGGTCCGGGTTGCCGGCCTCTGCGGCGAGGCCCAGCACGTCGATCGGCTCCGGGCGCTCGTCGGCGAGGTGGTGCACGGCGTACGCGTTGTCCCAGATGAGTCGGAAGTCGGGAGCGGCCGGGAGCGAGACGAGGGCGCGCACGACCTCCTCGCTGTACACCGCTCCGGTCGGGTTCGAGTACACGGGCACGCACCACATGCCCTTGATGCTGTCGTCGGTCGCGAGGAGGCTCGAGACCGTCTCGATGTCGGGGCCGTCGTCGTTCATCGGCACCGCGATGAGCCGGATGCCGAAGCGCTCGCAGATGGTGAAGTGGCGGTCGTAGCCGGGCACCGGCGCGAGGAAGCTGATCGACTGCCCGGCCCACGGCCGCTCGCCGCCCGGGACGCCGTAGAGCAGCGCCTGCACGATGACGTCGTGCATGAGTGTGAGGCTCGAGTTGCCGAGCGCCAGCAGCTGCGGGACCGGCACGCGGAGCGCGTCCGAGAAGATGGCGCGCAGCTCCGGCAGGCCGTTCGGACCGCCGTAGTTGCGGAGGTCGGTGCCCGCCGCGTCCCGGAACTCCCCGTCCGGCAGGTGCAGCAGGTCGTCCGAGAGGTCGAGCTGGTCGGCGGACGGCTTGCCGCGGGTGAGGTCGAGCGAGAGGCCGGCGGCCTTCAGCTCGTCGTACGCACGCGAGAACTCGGCGTGCGCGGCGCGCAGCGCCTCGGTGTCCAGGTCGGTGAGGGGAGTCGCGGGGGAGGTCACGATCCGATCGTACCGGCGCGGGCGGGGCGGCGCTGCGGACAGCGTGTGCGAACATCCTGAGTGTGACCGACGAAGTGCAGAAGGGGCGCGGGCTGTCGCGCGCGAGGATGGTCGTGGCGCTCCTCGCCGGCGTGGTCGTCGGCGTCGTCGTGGGCCTGCTCGATGCGTGGCACTACGCGGTGATCGCCGGGTGGGCGGGCGCCTGCGTGGTCTACATCGTCTGGGTGTGGGTCAAGGTGTGGCGCCTCGACGGCGAGCAGACCCGCAGCCACGCGACGCTCGAGGACCCGGGCAGGCGGGTGAGCGACTGGCTGCTCCTGTTCGCCGCCGTGGCCTCCGTGGTCGCGGTCGTGTACATCGTCGTGGACGCCCGGCACCTGAAGGGGGCGCCGCAGCTCGTGGTGGCGGTGCTCGCAGTGGCGAGCGTCGGGCTGTCGTGGGCGCTCGTCCACACCCTCTACACCCTGCGCTACGCGCGGATGTACTACCGCAAGGACGGCGGGATCGACTTCAACCAGGACGAGCCGCCCCGGTACAGCGACTTCGCGTACCTGTCGTTCACGCTGGGGATGACGTTCCAGGTGTCGGACACGAACATCAGCAGCTCCTACATCCGCCGGGCGATCCTCCGGCACACGCTGCTGTCCTATCTGTTCGGGTCGGTGATCCTCGCCACCACCGTGAACCTCGTCGCCGGTCTCACCTGACGTAGGTGACGAAGCGGTAGCGGAGGCCGCCGGCGGATTCGAGCCAGTCGCCCGCGTGCGGCGTCCACTCGGGCCCGAGGGCCGGGGCGCGGGTGTCGCCGTCGACGTCCAGCTCCACCTCGGTCACCTCGACGCGATCGGCCAGGGGGATCGCGGCGGCGTAGAGCTGCGCGCCGCCCATGACCCAGGTCGTGTCGGCATCCGCGCACAGGGCGAGCGCCTCCTCCACCGTGTGCGCGACCTGCGCGCCCGGCGCGGACCAGCCGGGCTGCCGGGTGACCACGACGTTCACGCGGCCCGGGAGGGGGCGGAACCGCTCGGGGAGGGAGTCCCAGGTGCGGCGGCCCATGATGACGGGGGAGCCCGACGTCAGCTCGCGGAAGCGGCGCATGTCTTCGGGGAGGCGCCACGGGATGCCGCCGTCGGCGCCGATGACGCGGTCGCGCGCCTCCGCCCAGATGAGTGCGAGGGACATGTCGCGCTCAGACGGCCACGGCGGCGCGGATGGCCGGGTGGTGCTGGTAGTCCTCGACGATGAAGTCCTCGAACCGGTAGTCGAAGATGCTCTCCGGCGTGCGGGCGAAGCGCAGGGTCGGCGCCGGGAAGGGGTCGCGGGAGAGCTGCTCCTCCACCTGCTCGACGTGGTTGTCGTAGATGTGGCAGTCGCCGCCCGTCCAGACGAACTCGCCCGGCTCCAGGCCCACCTGCTGCGCGACCATCAGGGTGAGCAGCGCATAGCTGGCGATGTTGAACGGGACGCCGAGGAACATGTCTGCACTGCGCTGGTAGAGCTGGCAGGAGAGCTTGCCGTCGGCGACGTAGAACTGGAAGAAGGCGTGGCAGGGGGCGAGCGCCATGTCGGGGATGTCTGCGACGTTCCAGGCCGACACGATGATGCGGCGGGAGTCCGGGTCGCGCCGCAGGGTGTCGAGGACCTGCTGGATCTGGTCGATGTGCGTGCCGTCGGGCGCCGGCCACGAGCGCCACTGGACGCCGTACACCGGGCCCAGCTCGCCGCGCTCGTCCGCCCACTCGTCCCAGATGGAGACGCCGTTCTCGCGCAGCCACCCGACGTTGCTGTCGCCGCGGAGGAACCAGAGCAGCTCGTAGGCGATCGACTTGAAGTGGACGCGCTTGGTGGTGATGAGGGGGAAGCCCTCGGCCAGGTCGAACCGCAGCTGCCGGCCGAACACGCTGCGCGTGCCCGTCCCGGTGCGGTCGGACTTGCGGCTGCCGTTCGCGAGGACGTCGCGCAGCAGGTCTTCGTACGGGGTCGGGATCGTCTCGCTCATCGAGACGATGGTACTTCCGATGACCCCTGACCCGGGCGCGCGCCGCGTCGTAGTCTGTCGACATGGAGACCGGCGCCGGAGCCGACCGGCACAGCGACGACGAGCTCGCGACCGCCCTGGAGGCGGAAGTGGCGCGCATCACCGCGGCGATCCCGGTGGTGCGGGAGCCGGAGTCGGCCGAAGCGCATGAGCCGGTCGGTCACGCTCCGGACGACGACGAGGAGTGGGCCGGACCGCCGACGCAGGCGATCAGCTTCGCGGACCTTCCCGTGCGCCGCGCCTCCCACGGGCCGCAGCCGACATTCAGCGCGTGGGTGGGAGCCGCCGCGCCGCAGTCCGCGCCGGCTGCGCCCGCAGCGTCGCGGGCGGAGCCGCTC
>JAEWDJ010000192.1 GCA_023390155.1 Actinomycetes bacterium
CTGGACGCGGTGAGCCTGCGCCGCCTGCGGCTCGCGCTCCGCCAGGAGGAGCTGGCGGGCGAGGGCAACCGACCGGGCGACGACCTGCTGGTGGAGGCGCTGGCCGACCCCGCCCATCTCGCCACGATCGACTCCTCGCCGGCACGCCGGGCCGCCCGCCTGGCGGAGACGCTCCGCGCCGGCCGCGAGAAGGCCGCCGCGGGGGCGACCATCGAGGAGCTGCTGTGGCACGCCTGGGAGCGCAGTGGCCTCGCCGCCCGCTGGCTCGACCAGTCGGAGCGCAGCGGCATCGTCGCGGACGAGGCCAACCGGCACCTCGACGGCGTGGTGGCGCTGTTCACCGCCGCCCGCCGGTTCGTCGAGCGCTACCCGGAGCGTCCCGCCGCCGACTTCGTCGTCGAGCTGCTCGGCGCCGAGGTCCCGGAGGACACCCTCGCCGCCCAGACCGCCGGACCGGCCGTGCTCGTGTGCACGCCGAGCGCGACCGTGGGCCGTGAGTTCGAGGTCGTCGCCGTCTCCGGCCTGCAGGAGAGCGTCTGGCCCAACCTCCGCCTCCGCGGCTCCCTGCTCCACCCGCAGGAGCTCGCCGACGCCCTCGACCGGCGCGAGACCGCCACCGAGGACCAGCGTGCGCAGGTGCTCGGCGACGAACTGCGGATGCTCGCGCTCGCGGTCTCCCGCGCCCGCGGCCAGGTCATCCTCACCGCGACCGCGAACGACGACGAGCAGCCGTCGCCCTTCCTCCGCCTCCCGGGCGACCTCGCCGCGGACGACCGCGACGAGAGCCTGCACCCGCTGTCGCTGCGCGGCATGACCGGCCGCCTGCGCCGCCGCCTCGCCACGACCGGGTCCGCCGATGCCGCGGACGCGCTCGCCCGCCTGACCGACGCCGGTGTCGAGGGCGCGGACCCGGCGGAGTGGTACGGCCTGGTGGAGCCGTCGACGACCGAGCCGCTGGTCGACCTGACCGTGGAGGAGGAGGTCGTCCGGGTGTCCCCGTCGCGCCTCCAGACCTTCGAGAAATCGCCCCTGGCCTGGTTCGTGGACGCCATGGCGTCGTCGCCCAGCGGGTTGGCCGCGGGTATCGGGACCGTGGTGCACGCCGTCATGGAGGAGGCGAGCACGAGCGACGACCGCGACCTGAGCGTGGAGCGCCTGTGGGGCGGCATCGAGCGTCGCTGGAGCGAGCTCAGCTTCGAGTCCCCGTGGCTCGAGGAGAAGGAGCGGCGCCGCACCCGCACGCTCGCGCAGGGCGTCTCGGAGTACCTCCGCGATTTCGAGCGCGCGGGCGGCGCGCTCCTCGGGTCGGAGGGCGAGTTCGAGCTGCGGATCGGTCGGGCGCTGGTGCGCGGAACGATCGACCGCGTCGAGCGGACGGCCGACGGCACGGTGGTCATCGTCGACCTCAAGACCGGCAACCGCACGCCCACGGCGGCGGAGGCCGCCGAGCATGCTCAGCTCGGGGCTTACCAGCTCGCGCTCGAGCACGGCGCCGTGGAGGTGGCGGAAGGGCTCCCGTCCGGCGGCGCGAAACTCCTGTTCGTCGCGAAGGGCGTGCGGGGGAAGGGCTATCGGGAGGTCGCGCAGGACCGCGTCGATCCCGCCGGTCTGGAACGGCTGAAACAGCGCGTGGCCGATGCGGCGGCGGGCATGGCGGCGGCGACCTTCGCCGGCGTCGTCGACCTCGGCGACCGCGACCCGCATGCGGCGTACGAGTACCGCATCCACCTCGTCCCGGCGGTGAGCGCGTGAGCGCGCGGGCGGCGACCCGCGCTGCGACGCCGGCGACGAGACGGGCGACGAGGACACGGGCCATCACGATGACTCGAGCGAGGGAGGAGCGGCGGTGAACGACGAGAACGTGCTCGAGTGGGCGGCCGCCGAGGCCGAGCTCGACCTGGTGGAGCAGGCCCTCCACCTCGACGACCCGGAGCTCGAGTCCGAGCACCGCGCCACGCCCGCGCGGCCGATCAGCGCCGTCGAGATCGCGCGCGCTCTCGGCCTGCCCGAGCCGACCCCGCAGCAGCAGGCCGTGATCGAGGCGCCGGTGCGGCCCGCGATCGTCGTGGCGGGCGCCGGCAGCGGCAAGACCGAGACGATGGCGAACCGGGTGGTGTGGCTCCTCGCGAACGGCCACGCGCGCGTCCCCGAGATCCTCGGGCTCACCTTCACCCGCAAGGCCGCCGGCGAGCTCGCCGCCCGCATCCGCACCCGGATCGAGCAGCTCGTCGACTCGGGGCTGACCGACATCGCGTTCGACCCGTTCGAGGCGCCCGAGGTGGCCACCTACAACGCGTTCGCCAACGCGATCTTCCGCGAGAACGCCCTCCTGATCGGGCGCGAGCCGGAGTCGGCGGTGCTGAGCGAGGCGTCCGCCTGGCAGCTGGCGCGCCGGCTCGTCGTCACGAGCACCGACGAGCGCCTGGTCGACCTCGACCGGGGTGTCGACGCGGTGACCAGCGCCGTCCTGTCGCTCAGCCGGGCGCTCAGCGAGAACGTCGCCGACGCGGCAGAGGTCGAGCGGATGGTCGAGGGGTTCACCCGGATCGTCGAGCTGCCGACGGGGACGGCGCGCAAGACGACGCCGTACGCCTCGGTGCTCAAGGCCGTCGACGTGGTCGGCTCCCTCCCCCCGCTGCTCGCCCTGGCCGAGGCGTTCGCGGAGGAGAAGCGCCGCCGCGGCTTCGTGGAGTACTCCGACCAGGTGGCGCTCGCGCTCACCATCGCCGAGCGCCTGCCCGCGGTCGTCGCCGACTACCGCACGCGCTTCCGCGTGGTGCTGCTCGACGAGTACCAGGACACCTCGGTCGTGCAGACCCGCCTGCTGTCGACGCTCTTCGCGGGGCAGGCCGTGATGGCGGTCGGCGACCCACACCAGTCGATCTACGGCTGGCGGGGCGCGAGCGCGGCCAACCTGGGCCGCTTCTCCGCCGACTTCACCGGGCACCGCGCGGGCGCCGAGCACGGCGGGGCCGACGAGTACGCGCTGAGCACGAGCTGGCGCAACCCGACGCGGGTGCTGGATGCGGCCAACACCCTCGTGGCGCCGCTGTCGGCCGCGTCGCCGGTGCACGTCGAGGTGCTGCAGCCGCGACCGGGCGCCGCCTCCGGCGAGCTGACGGCCGCCTTCGAGCAGACC
>JAEWDJ010000246.1 GCA_023390155.1 Actinomycetes bacterium
CCGTTGCGCGCGCTGCGGCTCATCCCGCCGATGAAGGCGACGGGCGCGGCGATGAGGAGGGGGCACGGCGTCGCGAGCACCAGCACCTCGGCGAAGCGGGTCGGCTGACCGCTCAGCCACCACGCGAGCGCGGCGAGCGCGAGGCTGAAGACCGTGAAGGGCACGGCGTAGCGATCGGCGAGCCGCACGACCGGGGCCCGGCTCTCGGCGGCGTGCGCGACCAGGGCGACGATCTGCTGGTACTGCGAGGCTCCGGCCGTCGAGCGCGCCCGGACGGCGATCGCCTCCTGGCCGTTGACCGAGCCGCTGAGGAGCTCGTCGCCCGTGCCCGCCTCCACCGGGATGCTCTCGCCCGTGATCGAGGACTGGTCGATCGACGCGTGCGCGGACAGCAGCACGGCGTCGACGGGGATCACCTCCGCCGGGCGCACCAGCAGCTCGTCGCCGACGCGCACGTCGTCGACCGGGACGTCGCGATAGCCGCCGTCGACGGCGAGGTGGGCGCGTTGCGGCGCGCGGGAGAGCAGCGCGTCCAGCTCCCGCTTCGCCCGCCGGTCGGCGTAGTCCTCGAGCGCCTCGCCGCCTGTCAGCATCAGCACCACGATCAGCGCTGCGACGTACTCGCCGACGAGCACGGTCGCCACGATCGCCGTCACGGCCAGCACGTCCAGCCCGAAGCGGCCGTGCGCCATCGCGCGGACCATCCCGACCGCCTGCCACGCGGCGATGCCCAGCGCGTACGCGCTGAACAGCCAGCGGACGAGCTCGCCTGCGCCCGTGAGCGCGAGGATGCAGCCGATCAGCCCGACGACGAGCGTCAGCGTCACCAGCCGGTAGCGCCGGGCGAGGACGAGGAGCCGCTGAGTCACCCCTCCAGTAAAGGGGTTCCGGCGGCCGAGCGGCAGAGGCGTCTTCGGCGGCCGAGCCGGCGTCTACGCCAGCACGCCCGCCGGTGCCGTCGCCGCGCCGAACTCGTGCGCGTGCAGCGACTCCGCCAGCATCTCCATGCCCGTGCCCGGCGTGAGCGGAGCCCGGTAGCGGCCGCCGACGAGCTCGACCGGCGCGACGAAGTGCTCGTGGAGGTGCTTCGTGTACTCGATCATCCGCCCCTCCTGCGAGCCGGAGACCGCGACGTAGTCGAACATCGAGAAGTGCTGGACCGCCTCGCAGAGACCGACCCCTCCGGCGTGCGGGCAGACCGGGACCCCGAATTTGGCGGCCAGGAGCAGGATGGCGATGTTCTCGTTGACACCCGCGACGCGCGTCGAGTCGATCTGGACGATGGAGGCGGCGCCGGCCTGCAGCAGCTGCTTGAACAGCACGCGGCTCATCCCGTGCTCCCCGGTCGCGATCGGCACCGGCGCGACGGCCTGCGCGATGGCGGCGTGCGCGAGCACGTCGTCGGGGCTGGTCGGCTCCTCGACCCAGGCGAGGTCGAACCGTTCCAGGGCCCGGATCCAGTCGATGGCCTGATCGCGGTCCCACCGCTGGTTGGCGTCGATGGCGATGCGGATGTCGGGGCCGACCGTCTCGCGGGCGATGCCGAGGCGGCGGATGTCGTCGTCGAGGTCGTCGCCGACCTTCAGCTTGATCTGCTGGAAGCCGTCGGCCACCGCCTCGGCCGCGAGCCGCCGGAGCTTCTCGTCCGAGTAGCCGAGCCAGCCGGGCGTGGTCGTGTAACCGGCATAGCCGCGCGCAAGGAGGTCGGCCTCCCGCTCGGCGCGCCCCGGCTCGGCGGAGCGGAGGAGCGCGAGCGCGTCCTCGGGGGTCAGCGCGTCGCTGAGGTAACGGAAGTCGACCAGCGCGACGATCTCCTCCGGCGACATGCGCGCGAGCAGCTGCCACAGCGGGAGGCCGGCGCGCTTGGCCTTGAGGTCCCAGAACGCGTTCACCACGGCGCCGATGGCCATGTGCATGACGCCCTTCTCCGGGCCGAGCCAGCGCAGCTGCGAGTCATGGACGAACTCGCGCCAGAAGCCGCCGAGGTCGCCGAGGATGGCCTCCACGTCGCGCCCGATGACCCGGTGCGCGACCGCGTCGATCGCGGCGACCTGCACGTCGTTGCCCCGGCCGATCGTGAAGACGAACGCGTGCCCCTCGTGCCCGTCGCCGGCGTCCGTCGTGACCCGGAGGTAGGCGGCCGAGTAGTCCGGGTCCGGGTTCATCGCGTCCGAACCGTCGAGCAGTGCTGACGTCTCGAAGCGCACATCGAGGGTCTCGAAGCCGGTGACGATGCTCACGCCATTGGTCCTTTCGTTCGGCTGTTTGGAAACATCCTATTGGATATAGGTGCGATAACGCCAGCGCGGGAAGGGGCGCGAACGCAGAAGACCCCCGCGCGCATCCGGCGCGCGGGGGTCCATGATCGAAGCCCGCTACTCGGCGGTGCCGGCCTCCAGGCTCGCGGCGATGCGCCGGTACGACTTGGTGATGTGGTCGAGCATGGCCGCCTCGGCGGCGGCGGAATCGCCGCGCCGCAGGGCGTCGAGCACCGCCTCATGCTCGCCGGAGGTCTCGTCGACGACCCCGTGCTTGAAGTAGATCCGGTACTGGTGCATGTGCGAGCGCAGGCGCGAGATGGCGTCGGAGAGCAGGGCGTTGCCGGAGTGCTCCGCGATGATGCGGTGGAACTCGGAGTCCTGGTTCGCGAAGTCCTTGTAGTCCTTGAAACGGTCCCCGCCGGTCTGGGAGGCCTCGCCGCTGCGGTGCATCGCCTCGCAGAGCCCCTCCAGCTGGTCGAGGGTCCGCTCGTCGAGCTCGCCGGCCGCGTTGCGCGTCGCGTAGGGCTCGAGCAGGCGCCGCATCTCGAACAACTGGCGGAGGCCGTCACTGTCGAGCAGCGGCGCGGCGGTGTAGCCCTTGAGCGCCTTCTTGACGACGAGCCCCTCGGACTCGAGCCGGGCGAGCGCCTCCCGCACCGGGGTGGGCGAGACGCCGAGCTGCCGGGCGATGCCGTCGATGCTGGCGCGGCTGCCGGGCTCGATGACCTGGTCCATGAGCAGCCCGAGGACGGCGTCGTAGACGTCGTCGGCGAGGGCGCGCCGGGCGGGCAGGAAGTGCTCGCCCCGCACGTCGCTCGAGGTGCCGGATTCGATGCTCATGTGCACATCCTAGGTCTCGTGGTGATGCGCCGAGAGGATAGAGGATGGAGGATCCGCGTCACAAGACCCCCTCGGCGGCGAGCTCGGCCCACAACTCCTCCGGCACCGGGGCGTCGGCGAGGGAGGCGTTCCGCTCGATCTGGGCGGCGGACTCCGCGCCGAGCACGACGGTGGAGACGGCCGGGTGCCGCAGCGGGAACTGCACGGCCAGCTGCGGCACGGTGACTCCGTGGGCCGCGGCGATGTCGGCGATGCGGGTCGTCCGCTGCACCAGCGCCGCGGGGGCCGTTCCGTAGTCGAACTTGGCGTCGGCCGAGGGCCGGTCGGTGGCCAGGATGCCGGAGTTGAAGACCGCGGCGACCGCGACCGAGACGCCGCGCTCGAGCGCGGCGGGCAGCAGGTCCTCCTCGGCCGCGTGGTCCAGGAGGGTGTACCGCCCCGCGCACATGACGATGTCGAGGTCGGTCTCGCGGACGAAGCGGGTGAGCATGGCCGACTGGTTCATCCCGGCGCCGTAGGAGCGGATCACGCCCTGCGAGCGCAACTCATCGAGCGCGGGGAACGCCCCCTCGAGCGCCTCGCGCTCGAAGTCGTCGGGGTCGTGGACGAAGAGCACGTCGATACGGTCGACGCCGAGGCGGCCGAGCGAGTCCTCGACCGAGCGGAGGACGCCGTCGCGCGAGTAGTCGAAGCGCCGCCGCCGGGTCGCCGGCGTCGCGAACAGGTTCGCGATGTCGGTGTCTCCCGGCCGGTAGTCCGGGTTCGGCTCCAGCACGCGTCCGACCTTGGTCGACAGCACGTACTCGTCACGGGGCCGCCCGCGCAGGCCCTCGCCGAGCCGCTCCTCCGAGAGGCCGATCCCGTAGTGCGGCGCGGTGTCGAAGTAGCGGATGCCGGCCTCCCACGCGGCCGGCACGATGCGCGGCCACTCCTCGGCGGGCCGCGGGGCGTACAGATCGCCGAGCGCGGCGGCGCCGTACCCGATCGGGCCCACCGCGAGCCCCGAGCGCCCGAACGCGCGGGGCTGCGTCTGGGTGGATGTCATGCGACCCTCCGATCGTCGATGGCGTCGAGATCCCAGTCGATCCCGAGCCCGGGCTGATCCGACGGTACGCCGTGCCCGTCGCGGATGGTCATCTCGGCGCGCGTGATGGCGCGCAGCTGCGGGATGTGCTCCAGGTAGAGCGCGTTCGGCACCGCGCAGCAGAGCGAGACGTGCAGCTCCATCAGGAAGTGCGGTGCGACGGCGACGTTGAAGGCCTCCGCCAGGTGGGCGACCTTCAGCCACGGCGTGATGCCGCCGACCCGCGCGACGTCGACCTGCACGATCCCGGCGGCGCCCGTCTGCAGGTACTCGCGGAAGTGCCCGACCGAGTACATGGACTCCCCGACCGCGATGGGGACGCTGGTCGACTCGGCGAGCCGCCGATGCCCGGAGACGTCTTCGGCCGGGAGCGGCTCCTCGAACCAGAAGATGTCGAGCTTCTCGAACAGCGCCGCCCGGCGGATGGCCTCCGCCGCCGTCATGGACTGGTTGGCGTCGACCATGATGTCGAGGCCGTCGCCCACGGCGTCGCGCACGGCCGCGAGCCGTTCGTAGTCCTCGTGCCCGCGCGGCTTGCCGACCTTGATCTTCACACCGCCGAGGCCGCGGGCGCGCGACTCCAGCGCCTGTGCGACGAGCTCCTCGGTGCTGAAGTGCAGCCAGCCTCCCTCGGTGTCGTAGAGCGGGATGCTCGGCTGCGCGCCGCCCGCCGCCACCCAGAGCGGGAGGCCGGCGGCCGTGCTGCGGGCATCCCACACGGCCGTGTCGACGGCGGCGAGCGCCAGCGCGGTGATCGCGCCGACGGTGGTGGCCCGGGTGGCGTTGAACATCGCCCGCCACACCTCCTCCGGCCGGTTCGCGTCCAGCCCGATCACGACGTCGAGCAGGGTCGTGCGCAGCAGGCTGAGCACGGCGCCGCCCCCGGTGCCGATCGTGTAGCTGTAGCCGAGGCCCTCGACTCCTCCCGCGGTGCGGAGGCGCACGAAGATCGTCTCCTGCTTGAGGAACGACTGCACGGCGTCGGTCCGCACGGTCTCGACCGCGAGGTCGCTCAGCCACGCCTCGGCGCTGACGATGGTGCCGGCGGCGGTCCGGGTGGCGGGCGGGGCGAGGGTCATCGTGTGTCTCTACTTTCTGCGAGGGGCGTCCGGGGAGGCCGGGGAGGAGGTCGGGCGTTCGGGCGGTCAGCGGCCGCCGAAGCCGCCGAGCGCCACGCCCTTGATGAGCTGGCGCTGGAGCACGGCGACGATGATCAGCGACGGGATGATCGCCAGGGTGGAGGCGGCCATCATCAGGCTCCACTGGGTGCCGTGCTCGCCGGTGAACATGGAGAGGCCGAGCGGCACGGTCGCCAGCTCCTGGCTGTTGATGATGATCAGCGGCCAGAGGTACGAGTTGTAGTAGCCGACGAACGAGAACACGCCGAGCACCGACAGCGGCGCCGCGAGCTGCGGCAGCAGCACTGACCACAGCGTGCGGAAGCGCGAGGCGCCGTCGATGATGGCGGCCTCCTCGAACTCGATCGGGATCGTCAGGAAGAACTGCCGGAGCAGGAAGGTCCCGAACGCCGTGAAGGCGAACGGCACGATCAGCGCGACGTAGGTGTCGACCAGGCCGAGCTGGTTCATCATGATGAAGAGCGGGACGACCAGCACCTCCTGCGGCAGCACGAGCGTGAACACGTACAGCAGGAAGAGGCGGTCGCGGTACTTGAACCGCAGACGCGAGAACGCGTACGCGCTGAGCACCGCCACGATCACCGACAGCAGGGCGCCGCAGATCGCGACGAAGAAGCCGTTGAAGATGAACCGGCCGAAGGGGACGAGGGTCCACGCGTCGACGAAGTTCGACCACTTCACCTCGGAGCCGATGAAGGTCGGGTCGGGCGAGAAGACCTCGTTCTCTGGCTTCAGCGCGGTGAAGAACATCCAGATGAAGGGGAAGGTGAACAGCAGCGCCACGATCGCGAGCACGAGCGTGTTCAGCCAGGTCTTGGCGACGACGGCCTTCTGCGCCCGGCGCAGGCGCGGCCGGGTGCGGGTGCGGACGGACTCACTTGTCATAGTTGACCCACCTCTTCTGGCCCGCGAACTGCAGCGCGGTGATGAGCATGACGACGATGAAGAGCATCCACGCGAGCGCGGACGCGTACCCGAGCCGGTCGAACACGAAGCCGTTGCGGTAGAGGTACAGCACGAACGTGTTGGTCGACTCGCCGGGACCGCCCTGCGTCAGGATCTGCGGCTGCACGAACACCTGGAAGGCGCCGATCATCGTCATCGTCATGGTGAAGAACAGCGACGGCGAGAGCATCGGCAGGATGATCGACTTCAGCCGCTGCCATGCGCTGGTCCCGTCCATCCGCGACGCCTCGAGGATCTCCTTCGGGATGCCGCCGAGCCCCGCCGAGAGCACGATCACGTTGTAGCCGAACGACTGCCACACCGACATCGCGATCACGGAGGCGAGCGCGAAGCGGGAGTCGGAGAGCCAGCTGGGGCCGTCGATCCCGATCGAGGCGAGCGCCGAGTTGACGATGCCGTTGTCGCTGAGCAGCAGCCGCCACACCAGCGCGTTGGCGACCATCGGGGTGATCGCGGGGAGGAAGAAGATGACCCGCCAGAAGCCCGAGAACTTGACCCGCGTGTTCAGCCACAGCGAGACCGCGAGGGCGAGCGCGAGGTTCAGCGCGGTGTACACGAACGCGAAGATCACCGTGTTGAGCAGGACGGTGTAGAACGTCGGGTCCGAGAAGAGCTTCTGGTAGTTGGCGATGCCGATGAAGGTCGGCGAGCCGAAGAGCGGCCATTCGAAGAGGCTGATGACCAGCGAGCCGGCGAGCGGCACGACGATGAAGAAGACGAAGCCGGCGAGCCCCGGCCACAGGTAGGCGAGGGCGACGAGCCCGTCGCCCGTGCGCTTCTTGCCGCCCTTGCGGGGCGGCGTCGGATGCGGCACGTGGAACGGCCGCGTCGGGGGCGCGGCGGGCGCCGCCGTCTCGTTCGAGACGGCGGCGCCCGTGATCAGCGGAGAGGCCATGCCGGTTACTGCCCCACCGAGTTCTGGATCGTGCTCAGCACGTCCTTGGCGGTCTTGTCACCCCGGTATCCCTCGACGCCGTACTGGGTGAACAGGGTCTCCACCTGGTTCCAGGTGGGGGTCGTGATCTGCGCCGTGGCGTTCTTCAGGAGCGCCTGCACCGCCGCGTACGCCTCGGGCGACTTGCCCTCGGCCCAGGCCGGCTGCGCGTCGGCACGGGAGGGGACGATGCCGCGCTTCTCGGCCTGCCCCTTCAGCACGCTCGTGTCGGTCATCGCGACGATGGCCTTGAACGCGGCGTCCGGGTTCTTGCAGTTCTTCGCGATGCCGAAGCCGGATCCCGCGGTCATGCCGTGCGCTTCGCCCGACGTGCTCGGGACGATGGTGACTCCCATGTCGAACTTCGCCGCGTCGGCGAAGGTGCCGTACATCCACGGGCCCTCGATCAGCATGTCGACCGCGCCGGAGGTGAACGCCGCCTGGGATGCGTCGGAGGCGTCGGCCGCCTCGGGCGCCTTGGCGATGCCCTCCTTGCTGACCAGGTCGAAGTACGACTGCACCTCGCTCACCAGCTTGGAGTTGGTCAGGTCGAGCTTGCCGCTCTTGACCGCCTCCGCGCCGTCGGCGATGGCCCAGGCGTTCGGGATGAAGAAGCCCGGGGCGATGGCGAGGGCCTTGTGGTCGCCCGTGGTGAGCTTCTTCGCGTCGGCGAGGAACTGCTCCCGCGTGTAGGTGGTGCTCGGGAGGTCGAGGCCGGCGGCCGTGAACGCGTCCTTGTTGTAGTAGAGGACGATCGGCTCGGCGTCGTAGGGGATCGCCCGGATGGTGCCGTCGACCGTCATGCCCTTCAGCATCGACTCGTCGAAGGCCGAGGTGTCGAGCTTGTTCTTCTTGATGAGGTCGTCGAGCGGCATGAGCAGGCCCGACAGCTCCTGGGCCCGGGCGGCCTGCGTGGTGAGCAGGCAGGGCGGGTTGGAGCCGCTGAGGCGGGTCTTGACCTTGGTCCAGTAGTCGTTGAAGCTCGGGCCCTCGATCGTGACGTTCAGGTCGGGGTCGACCTTCTTGCCCAGGTCGATGAAGCCCTGCCACTGGTCGCGGTCGCTCTGGCTGCTGACCCAGGTGTACATGGCGATGGGGCCGCCGGAGTCTCCTCCGCTGCTGCCGCCGGAGCATCCGGCGAGCGCGGCGAGCGCGCCGGCCATGACGAGGGCGGTCCCGACCCGGGCCGCCGTGCGCTTGCTTCGTGGTGTCACTTGCTGTGCCTCCTTCATTGGATTCATCACTGTGATCGCCTACCGTGCCTGCCGGTCCGCGGGCTGCCCGCTGCGTCGTCGCGTCGGGCGTCCCGCATCCTATTGGATCTAGGATATAGGTTTGTTCGGAGCTTAGGGGGTCGCTCCACGGTGGTCAAGTAGGCGGCTCGGTCTACGCGAAGTCGATCGCGATGACGTCGATGGGCGCGCCGGATGCGGCCGGCGCGGGGATGTGCAGTTCGCCCAGAGGGTCTTCGCCGGGAGCGGGCTGCTCGTGCACTTCGAGGTTCACGTCGTAGGGCAGCGGGTCGCCGGTGGCGAGCAGTCGCACTCCGGTCACCCGGCCGACCGGGATGCCGCGCACGATCACCTGCTCGATCGGCCGCATGACGAGGTGCAGGTAGAGCGTGCCGGGTCGGGCGGTCGACGGGCCGTAGAAGTCGACGCCGGTCGTCGGCGAGACCCCCACCACGCTCTCGGCGTGCACGTCCATCCAGTCGCCGATCTCCTCCAGGGTGCGCACCTGGGACTCGTTGAGGCTCCCGTCGCCCTTGGGCCCGATGTTGAGCAGGAGGTTGCCGCCGCGGCTCGCGACCTCGATGAGGGTCGTGAGGAGGGAGGTCGTGCTCTTGCTCTTGGTGTCGCCCGGGCGCCAGGCCCACATCTGGCCGATGGTGAGGCAGAGCTCCCACGGCCCGTCTGGTGCGATCACGGGGAAGCCCTGCTCCGGCGTCTTGTAGTCGCCCTGGCCGAGCAGCCGGTCGTTGATGACGACGTCGGGCTGCAGCGACTTGATCAGGGCGCGCAGGCCGGCGCTGTCCCATTCGTCCTCGTTGCGCTCCCACTCGCCGTCGAACCAGAGGAGGTCGATCGTGCCGTAGTTCGTGAGGATCTCCGTCAGCTGCCCGCGCAGGTAGCGCTGGTAACGCGCCCACTGCTCGGGGGTGGAGCGGCGGTGCTTGTCCTCCGCGATCGGGAGGCCGGCGTTGTCCGGGTCGCCGGCGCCCGGCCAGTGCTCCTCGGCGTAGGGGCGGTCCTCCATCGTGAACGCGGGGTAGTCGGGGTGGTTCCAGTCCGGGAGGCTGTAGTAGATGCCGACCCGGATGCCCTCCGCGCGGATCGCCTCCACGAACTCCCGGGTCACGTCGCGCCCGAACGGCGAGTGCTCGATGCCGAAGTCGGACTCGGCCGTGTGGAACATCGAGTACCCGGCGTGGTGTCGCGCGGTGAAGACGACGTAGCGGGCGCCCGCGCGCTTGGCGAGGCGGGCGAGGGCGACCGCATCCCATTCCACCGGGTCGAAGGTCGCGGCGCTCGACTGGTACTGCTCGACGGTCACGGTGTCTTCGACGCCGTCGGAACCGGGGATGATGGAACGGCCGACCAGCGGCCACGAGATCTCGATCCCCTGCTGACTGGCGTGGTCCCAGTGCACGAAGAGGCCGAGTCCGGCTCCGATGAACCACTCCCCGCCGGGGAGGGTGAAATCGGTCGGTCGCACGAACGAATCGGGGGTGGCGGCGACGGCCGTCGTCATAGCGAGCTCTCCTTTGAGTCGAATGGCTATTGCCTATAGGATATCTGAAGAGGCCCGTCCTCACAATCCATTCGACGAAGAAGGAGAATCCGAGCGTGGCAATGTTCAAAGACGACCCCGTCCGCCCCGAGAACTACCGTCGCTTCGAGCGCGAGGTGCCGCAGTGGTTCACGGATGCCAAGCTCGGCGTCTTCGTGCACTGGGGCCCCTACTCGGTGCCCGCCTGGGCTGAGCCCATCGGCGAGCTCGGCACCATCGAGCCCGGCTACTGGTTCACCCACAACCCGTACGCCGAGTGGTACTTCAACACCATCCGGATCGAGGACAGCCCCGCGGCCGCGCACCAGCGCGAGGTCTACGGCGGCGCGCCCTACGACGACTTCATCGACCAGTGGGACCCGGCCGAGTTCGATCCGGACGCGTTCATCGCCCTGGTCAAGAGCACCGGCGCCCGCTACTTCGTGCCGACCACCAAGCACCACGACGGCGTCACCCTCTGGGACGCCCCGGGCACCGACGGCCGCAACACCGTGGCCCGCGGCCCGAAGCGCGACCTGATCGGGGCGTTCGAGAAGGCGACCCGGGATGCGGGCCTGCGCTTCGGCGTCTACTACTCCGGCGGCCTCGACTGGCACTTCTCGCAGCTGCCGCCCATCACCGACGAGGGCCAGGAGTTCGGCCGCCCGGTCGACGCCGCCTACGCGGAGTATGCGTACGACCACGTCGTCGACCTGATCGACCGCTACTCCCCCGACGTGCTCTGGGGCGACATCGAGTGGCCCGACGCCGGCAAGCCGTCCGGCCCGTTCAGCATGGAGAACCTCTTCGAGAAGTTCTACGCCGCCCGGCCCGACGGCGTCGCCAACGACCGCTGGGGCGAGACCCACTGGGACTTCCGCACCAGCGAGTACCAGAACGGCACGAGCGTCGAGGGCACCGGAGCGTGGGAGAACTGCCGCGGCATCGGCTACTCGTTCGGCTACAACGCGGAGGAGGACGAGCGGCACCTGCTCAGCGGGCCGGCCGCCGTCGCCTCCTTCGTCGACATCGTCTCGCGCGGCGGCAACCTGCTCCTCAACGTCGGCCTGACCGCCCGGGGAACCGTGCCCGACCTGCAGCGCCGCACCCTCGAGCACCTCGCCGCCTGGAACGCGATCAACGGGGACGCGGTCTTCGACAGCAGCCCGCTCGACCGTGCGATCGCGGGTCCCGCCGACGAGCCGTGGGTGCGCTGGACCCGCAGTGGCGCGACCGCGAACGCGTTCGTCGACGCGGTCGGCGAGGTGCGCATCCCGGGCGTCTCGGACGCGGTGGATGCGGCGAGCGCCCGCCTCGCGGACGGCACGCCCCTCGCGGTCTTCCGCGAGGGCGACGCTCTCGCGGCGACGCTTCCGGAGCCGGCGGTCGCCGGTCCCGTCCTCGTCCGCTTCGACCTGGCCGAGTGACATGACGGTCGACGCCCACCTGCACCTCTGGGACCTCGAGCGGGTCGAGTACCCCTGGCTGACCTCCGCGCTGGCCCCGATTGACCGCACCTTCGCGTTCGACGAGGTGGAGCCGCAGCTGGCGCAGGCGGGCGTCGACCACGTCGTCCTCGTCCAGGCGGCGAACTCGCTGGACGACTCGGCCGCCCTGTTCGCCGTCGACTCTCCCCGCGTCGCCGGCGTCGTCGCCTGGGTCGACCTGCTCGACCCGGAGGCGGCCGCCGGGCAGCTGGACGCCTGGGGCCGGCACCCCTCGTTCGTCGGCATCCGGCACCTCATCCACGACGAGCCGGACGCCGACTGGCTCGGCCGCGAGCCGGTGCGCCGCTCGCTGGCGCTCCTCGCGGAACGCGGCCTCTCGTACGACGTCATCGGCGTGCTCCCGCGGCACCTCGAGCACGCCGTCGCCCTCGCGGACGAGCTGCCCGGCCTCCGTCTCGTGATCGACCACCTGGGCACACCTCCCGTCGGCACCGGGTCGCGGGAGGCGCGCGAGACGTGGGAGGCCCTGATCGCCGACCTCGCGCGCCGGCCGAACGTCTCCATCAAGCTCTCCGGCCTCACCACGCTCGGTCCCGCCGGTCGCGCGGCCGCCGCCGACCTGCGCCCGTTCGTCGAGCACGCGCTCGCCCGTTTCGGCGTCGGCCGCGTGCTCTACGGCGGCGACTGGCCGGTCTCGACCCTCGCCGGACCCTACGCCGAGACCTGGGCCACCACCGCCGAGCTGCTCGCGGGTCTCAGCTCCGCCGAGCGCGCCGAGGTGCTGGAGGGTGCGGCGACGCGGGCATACCGCCTCGGCTCGCGCTGACCTCTGCCGCTCGGCTCCGCTCGGCGCGGCCGGGCATACTGAACGGGTGAACGATCGCCTGGTCCGCAACGTCCCCGTCCAGACCGCCCTGGAGGCCTGGGCCGCCGAGAAGAACGCGCGCACGTTCGCCAACGTGCTGCGCCAGGCCGTCGCCGGCGAGCTCCTGCTCGACATCAGCGCCTCGACGTTCGCCGACCCCGCCGCCGGCTTCCAGCAGGGCGACACCCTCGCGATCGCCAAGCAGACCGACGCGAACGGCAAGGACCTCCTCCTCGCCTTCACCAGCAACGAGCGGCTCGCCGCCTATCGGGGAGGCGCGCCCTACCGCTCGCTCGTCCAGCCGGCCTGGTCGGTGCTCGAGCAGGCCCTCCAGCGCGGCGAGGGCATCGCCATCGACCCGGGGGACGACGCCGTCTGCATCGCCTACGTCGACGAGCTCCGCAGCGAGGTGACCGACGAGCCCGGCCGCAACGCCGCCCTCAAGAACGCGCTCGTCGATCGCGACCTCTCCTGGCCCGACTTCCTCCGGCTCGTCGCCGCGGCCCCCGTCGTCTACGTCGGCATCGACGCCGAGCAGGGCGCCCTGCCCTCCGCGGTCGGCGACGACGGCGACCTCCTCCACCCCGTCTTCACCTCCCCCGCCGAGGTGTTCGCCTGGTCGCCGGGGCTCACCGCCCGCGGCACCACGCTGACACAGGTGGCGCGCGTCGCCCGGGAGGACGGCTACGCCGGACTCCTGCTCGACCCCGCCGGCCCCTCGGCGGTGCTGAAGCTGGACGAGGTGGGCGGCACGACGGCGTAACCCCCTAAGATCGTCGCATGACGGCGCTCTCGATCCTGGCGTTCGCCGGGCTCTGCCTGGTGCTCGCGCTCACCCCCGGACCCGACACCTTCCTTGTGCTGCGGTACAGCATGGGGCGTGCGCGAGACGGCTTCGCCGCGGCCGCGGGATGCGCCGTCGGCTCGCTCGTCTGGGCGGCGCTCGTCGCCGTCGGGCTGGCGACCCTGTTGGAGCAGTCGGCCGAGCTGTTCCGGGTCGTCAAGATCGTGGGCGGTCTCTACCTCATCTATCTGGGCGTGGCCGCGTTCATCGCCACGCGGCGCAGCGCCAAGGCGGCCGCTCCTGCCACGGCCGCCCCCGAGGCCGGCGCCGACGGGACCGCGGCCCTTCCGGCGGCGCGGCGCCGCTC
>JAEWDJ010000257.1 GCA_023390155.1 Actinomycetes bacterium
GTTCGCGTCAGAGCAGGGTCCGTGGCACCAGTATGGCAATCGCTTGCCTAAAACTGCAAAACCTGCTGTACTGAGTCCACTGTCCCCCGCAGTGCCGCGTAGGAGAAACATGCTCAGCACCCGCACCACCCCCACCCGCGACGTCGTCGGTCTCGACGGCCTCTGGCGATTCGCGCTCGACGGCGCGGCCGGCGAGCGTCCCTGGGAGTCCCGGCTCGACACCGCCCTCGAGGCGCCCGTGCCCGCCAGCTACAACGACCTCTTCGTCGACTCCGCCATCCGCGATCACGTCGGCGTCGTCTGGTACCAGCGCGACGTGCGCGTGCCGCGCGGCTGGGCGGGGGAGCGGATCGTGCTGCGGTTCGGCTCCGTGACCCACGCCGCGACCGTCTACGTCGGTGACGCGCTCGTCGCCGAGCACGTCGGCGGGTACACGCCCTTCGAGGCCGATCTCACCGGCATCGTCGGAGCGGGCGAGGAGTTCCGCCTCACCGTCGCCGTCGACAACCGCCTCACGAACATCACCATCCCGCCGGGGAGCGTGACGACCGGGCCCGACGGCCGTGAGCGGCAGTCCTACTTCCACGACTTCTACAACTACGCGGGGATCGCCCGCTCGGTGACGCTCGCGAGCACCCCGGCCTCGCACATCGACGACATCATGGTCGTGACCGAGCGGGACGGCGCGACCGGCATCGTCGGTTACACGGTTCGGGCGGGCGGCGCGGGCGGCGTCGACGTGCGGGTGCGCGCGGTCGACGAGAGCGGCGCGACCGTGGCGACGGGCGAGGGAGCCGAGGGCAGCCTCCGCATCGAGAACGCGACGCTCTGGCGGCCCGGCGCCGCATACCTCTACGACCTCGTCGTGGAGCTCACGGCCGGCGGCGCCGTCGTCGACAGCTACACCCTCCCGTTCGGCGTGCGCACGGTGGAGGTGCGCGGCACCGAGTTCCTCATCAACGGCGAGCCGTTCTACTTCACCGGCTTCGGCAAGCACGAGGACACCCCGGTGCGCGGCAAGGGCCACGACGACGCCTACCTCGTGCACGACTTCCAGCTGCTGGAGTGGACGGGCGCGAACTCGTTCCGCACCAGCCACTACCCCTACGCGGAGGAGGTGCTCGACTTCGCCGATCGGCACGGCATCGTCGTCGTGGACGAGACCGCCGCCGTCGGGCTGAACCTCGGCGTGCAGGGCGGCCTCACCGGCATCCCGCCGACACCGACCTTCGCCGAGGAGAACTTCGGCGGCGAGACCCGCACCGTCCACGCGCAGCACCTGCGCGAGCTCATCGAGCGCGACAAGAACCACCCCAGCGTCGTGATGTGGAGCATCGCCAACGAGCCCGCCTCCAACGAGGAGGGCGCGCGCGAGTACTTCGAGCCGCTCGTGGACCTCGCTCGCGAACTCGATCCGACCCGCCCGCTGACCTATGCCGCGGTCATGTTCGCCAACCCGACGAACGACACGATCGCCGACCTCTTCGACGTGCTCTCGATCAACCGCTACTACGGCTGGTACGTCTTCACCGGCGACCTCGGGACCGCCGAGGGCGTGCTCGAGCGGGAGCTGCGCGGCTGGGTCCAGCGCTTCGGCAAGCCGATCATGATGTCGGAGTACGGTGCGGACACACAACCCGGCCTGCACTCGGTGTGGGACATGCCGTGGACGGAGGAGTACCAGACCGACCTGCTCGCGACCTACCACCGCGTCTTCGACCGCATCCCGGAGTTCGTGGGCGAGCACATCTGGAACTTCGCCGACTTCATGACCGGTCCCGGCATCCACCGCGTCGACGGCAACAAGAAGGGCGTCTTCACCCGCGACCGCAAGCCGAAGGGCGCCGCGTTCTCGCTGCGGGACCGCTGGCGGGGACTCGACGGCACCAAGCCCGGCACCGCCGGCCAGAAGGAGGACGACAAGTGATCATCGACAAGGCCGAGGTCATCGTCACCAGCCCGGACCGCAACTTCGTCACGCTCAAGCTGACGACCGACGACGGCTTGACCGGTCTGGGCGACGCCACGCTGAACGGGCGTGAGCAGGCGGTGGTGGCCTATCTGGCCGAGCACGTCGTCCCGTTGCTGATCGGCCGGGACGCGTCGCGGATCGAGGACACCTGGCAGTTCCTGTACCGCAGCGCCTACTGGCGGCGCGGGCCGGTGACGATGGCCGCGATCGCGTCGGTGGACATGGCGCTGTGGGACATCAAGGGCAAGGCGGCCGGGATGCCGGTCTACCAGCTGCTCGGCGGCGCCTCCCGCACCGGGCTCCTCGCCTACGGGCATGCCTCGGGCCGCGATCTGCCGGAGCTGTTCGACAGCGTGCGCTCGCACCTCGACCAGGGCTACCGCGCGATCCGCATCCAGTCGGCGGTGCCGGGGCTGAAGTCGATCTACGGGATCGCGTCGAACGCCACCTACGAGGCCAACACCGGTGTGCGTTACGACCACGAGCCCGCGCAGCGCGGCGGCCTGCCGAATGAAGAGGACTGGGACACCCGCTCCTACCTGCGGCACATCCCGACCGTGTTCGAGGCGGTCCGGGCCGAGTTCGGTCCCGAGCTGCCGCTGCTGCACGACGGGCACCACCGCATGACGCCCATCCAGGCGGCGAAGCTCGGCAAGTCGCTGGAGCCGTTCGACCTGTTCTGGCTGGAGGACTGCACCCCGGCGGAGAACCAGGAGGCGCTGCGCCTGGTGCGTCAGCACACCACGACGCCGCTCGCCATCGGGGAGATCTTCAACACGGTGTGGGACTACCAGCAGATCGTGCGGGAGCAGCTGATCGACTACGTGCGCAGCGCGGTCACCCACACCGGCGGCATCACGCACCTGAAGAAGGTCCTGGACTACGCCTCGCAGTACCAGATCAAGTCGGGGATGCACGGGCCGACCGACATCTCCCCGGTCGGGATGGCCGCGGCGATGCACCTGGGCTTGTCGATCCACAACTTCGGCATCCAGGAGTACATGAAGCACGGGCAGAAGACCGACGCCGTGTTCGAGCAGTCCTTCACCTGGACCGACGGCTTCCTGCACCCGGGCGAGAAGCCCGGTCTCGGGGTCGAGCTGAACGTCGACGAGGCCGGGAAGTACCCGTACATCCGCGCCTACCTGCCCTACAACCGGCTCGCCGACGGCACCGTCCACGACTGGTAGAGGCAGCACCACCACACCACCTCGCGCACCACCCCACCCGTACCGTTTGACGAAGGAGTCAACACCCATGCGCAAGTACGCGAACCTGGACACGAAGTCATCCCGTGCCGTCCGGGTCGAGGCCGCCACGGTCCAGCCGGTGACGGCGGGGCCGGCCGCCGGCCCGCAGAACCAGGAGCTCAACGGACCCGACCTCGTCGCCCCTCCGCTGAAGCGGGTGAGCGCGAGCTACCTGTTCTGGATCACGGTCGCCAACTTCGGCGCCGGCATGGCGATGATGGTGCCGCTGTCGTACTCGCTGGCGGTCCGCATCTCGGAGCTCGAGCCGGGCCATGAGGAGGTGCTCGGCTACGTCACCGGGTCGGCGCAGCTGGTGTATCTCGTGCTGAGCCCGCTGCTCGGCGTGTGGAGCGACCGCCTGCGCTCGCCGTTCGGCCGGCGCACTCCGTTCATCGTCCTCGGCTCGCTGCTCGGCCTCGTCGCCGTGTTCTTCGTCGCCATCGCGCCCAGCCTCCTGCTGATCGGCGTCGGCTGGGTCGTCGGCCTGCTCGGCTGGGCCACCGCGGGCCAGGCCATCCAGACCCTCCTCGCCGACAAGGTCCCCGAGGAGCAGCGGGGCCGCGCCTCCGCCCTCACCGGCATGACGAGCCAGATCGCGCCGGTGTTCGGCATCGGGATCGCGTACGCCGTCGCGTCGTCGACCGTGGCGATCTTCGTCGTGCCCGGCATCGTCGGTCTCGTGCTGATCCTCGCCTTCGTCTTCCTCAAGCGCGAAGGCAGCTCCCGCGACATCGTCCGCAACGACACCGTCGGCGTGAAGACCCTGCTGAGCAGCTACGTCTTCAACCCGCGCAAGTACCCGGACTTCGGCTGGAACTGGCTCGGTCGCTTCATCTTCTTCATGGGTCTGTACTTCAACACGACCTTCGGCACGTTCTTCTACGCGCAGCGGCTCGACATCCCGGTGAAGGAGGTCGCCGGCATCGTCGCGGCCATCGGCATCATCGGCGTGATCGCGGCGACCGGCGGAGCCCTGGTCGGCGGCTTCCTCTCCGACAAGCTCGGGCGCCGCAAGCTCTTCACCCTCATCGGCGCGCTGCTGTTCGTCGCCGGTGCGATCGTGGAGGCGTTCGCCTATTCGATCGTCCCGCTGATCGTCGGCTCGGTCATCATGCAGCTGGCCATCGCCGCCTTCAGCGTGGTGGATCAGGCCATCGTCTTCGCGGTGCTGCCGAACCGCGCCGAGGCCGGCCGGTACCTCGCGGTCGTCGCCTTCGCGCAGAAGATCCCGAGCGCGATCGCGCCGCTCATCGCGCCGCTGATCATCACGATCGGCGCGGTCGGGGCCGAGAAGAACTACACGGTGCTGTACCTGATCGGCGCCGTCTTCGCGCTCGTCGGCGGCCTCGTCATCCTGACCAAGGTCAAGAGCGTCCGCTGAGATGGGAGAGCACGCTGCGCCGGCGGTCGTCGTGATGGGGGTCTCGGGCTCCGGCAAGACGACGGTCGGGCGACAGCTCGCCCGCCGTCTGGCCGTGCCGTTCTTCGACGCGGACGATCTCCACCCGCCGGTCAACCGCGCGAAGATGGCCGGCGGGACCCCGTTGACCGACGACGACCGCGCACCCTGGCTGGAGGCCGTCGGCCGGGCGATCGCCGAGGCGGACGGCGGCGCTGTCGTGGCGTGCTCGGCGCTGCGCCGCCGCTACCGCGAGGCGATCCTCGCGGGTGCCGGCCGCGCGGTGGTGTTCGCCCACCTCTCCGGCGACACCGGCCTGCTGCACGACCGGATGGCCGCCCGCACCGACCACTTCATGCCGCCCGCGCTCCTGCGCTCGCAGCTCGACACCCTCGAACCGCTCGACCCGGCGGAGCCCGGCCGGTCGTTCGCCGTCTCCGACGAGCCCGCGCTCGTCGCCTCCCGCATCCACGACTGGATCACGACCCCGAAGGGACCCCGCGCATGACCGACACGACGGCCGAGACCGACACCGAGACCGTCGAGGGCGACCTCGGCCGCGTCGAGCTCGCGACCCTCCCGCTGCCCGCGCACGTGCGACCCGAGAGCGCCACCTACACCTTCTCGGGGTCGGTGTTCGTGCTCTACCGCACCGATGAGGACCCGGTCGGCCGGGACTGGTTCCACGCCGCGATCGTCGCCGACGACGGCTCGGGGTTCCGCGAGATCTTCGCCGGCCCCGTCCCGCGCAAGCCGAGCGCCAACGGCATCCGCCACATGCCGTTCACCGACAACCGGCGCGTGCTGCTCGGCGACCACGTGCTCGAGGCGACGCCCGATCTCGACTCCGCCACCTCGACCCGGCTGGTCGACGTCGACTACCCGTGGGGCCTCGACGCCGACCCGCTGACCTCGCACCACTGGTCCGAGATCATCGTCTCGCCCGACGGCGAACGGATCGCCTGGACGGCGCTGCGCACGGACATGACGGCCATCGTCGCCCTGGGCGGGCTGCGACGCGACGACGACCGCTACACGATCGTCGACC
Organism: Actinomycetes bacterium; assembly: GCA_023390155.1. GTDB lineage: Bacteria > Actinomycetota > Actinomycetes > Actinomycetales > Microbacteriaceae > Leifsonia. The sequence goes on from JAEWDJ010000257.1 coordinate 5,670, forward strand.
CGGTGATCATCAGCAGCCCGGACATGCTCGTGCCGGATCCCGAACGCGAGGGGCACTACATCGCGCGGCCCATGCTCGGCGGCGAGGTGAAGCAGTTCGTGCGCGGCGGCACGGCCATCTCGTCGGTGGGCGACGGCGGTGGACCGCTCACCGACTCCGTCGTGCAGGACCTGACCGCCGACCGGCTGGAGACACTCACGCGCGCCCCGGGGTACGACGAGACGACCATCCTGTCGCCGGACGAGCGCTTCGGCATCGTCATGACCTCCCGCGCCTCGCACGGCACCGATCCGGTCTTCCTCGGCCTGGTGCCGCGCCCGCACGCGAAGCTCGTCACCGCGCAGCTCGCCTGGGTCGTCTACCTCTACGTCGTGGACGGCGTGCGCCGGTTCCGGCCCGGGAGCATCGGCCCGGTACTGGTCGATCTGGAGCGGTCCGCCTCCGACCCCGACTACGTCGGCACCCCGCTGAACGGCGCAGACGACTCCTGGGTCTACGTCTCGCCGATGTCGTGGCACCCCGGCGGCACGCGGGCCATGTGGATGGAGATGGTGCGCGGCAGCGGCGGCGAGGCCGAGCGCACCCTCCGCGTGCGCATCGCCGAGCTGCGGGACCACACCCCGGGCGCGCCGGTCCCGACCGTGCCGACCCCCGCCGCCCCGCCCTACGCCATCGGCGGGGAGGAGGCCCGCGCGATCATCGGCCGCACCGCCGCCGCGATCCCCGGCGGCCGGATCGCCGGGGCGCACTCGGGGTACCTGGAGTTCGAGCGCGCGTCCGACGGCCGCGGCACCTCCTCCGCCCGTTCGCGCTACGTCGACTACAGCGACGACGGGGTCGACGTCTACAACGGCACCGAGAGCCTCCGCGGCTCGATGCTGGACGGCGTGGTGTACGAGGCCGATCTGTCCGTCACCGGCGGCGACACCGTCGGGGAGATGCGGCTGCGCGCCCAGTGGTCCGGCGTGCGGGAGGGCACGCGCCTGCTCTTCGGCACGGCGGAGGACGGGAGCCCGCAGAGCCACGGTTTCGCCCGCTACGGCGACCGCGAGGTCCGCGTCGAGGATCTGATCGAGTAGGGCGGCGC
>JAEWDJ010000285.1 GCA_023390155.1 Actinomycetes bacterium
CGGCGCGCCTCCTATTCGAGGCGCGCCGTTCCGGGCATGGGTGGCGAGTGTTCACCCGCCGGACGGGCATCGGACACCCGAAAGGATCAGGTGCCCGGTCCCGGAGGGCTCAGATGCCCAGTCGCACGATGTAGTAGTCGCTCGTCCAGATCGGGCGGACCGAGATGGAGCGGCCGACGTCGGGGGCGTCCATGATGTTGCCGTTGCCGGCGTAGAAACCGTCGTGGCCCGACATGATGACGAGGTCGCCGGGCTGGGCGTCCTCGATGGAGATGCGCTTGCCCGCTGCGGCCTGACCCGACACGGAGTGCGGGAGGGAGACGCCGAACTGGGCGTAGACGTACTGCACGTAGCCCGAGCAGTCGAAGCCGGCGGGGGTGTTGCCGCCGAAGACGTACGGGGTGCCGATGTACTGCTGCGCGACCGAGAAGACGGAGGCGAGGCTGAAGTTCGGGTACGGCGGGTTGGCGAGGAAGTCGCTCACCGACGGGCCGGAGTAGCTGTTCGCATAGTTCGTCAGCGTGACGGCGGCGCGCTGGCGGGCGGCCTCGGCGGCGGCCGCAGCGGCGGCGGCCTCCTTCTCCGACTTGAGCTGCTCCTCCGTGGTGGCGGAGGCGACATCGCGCGAGACGGCGGCGGAGGCGATTCCGCCGACCTCGACGGACTGCGACTGCGCCTTCTTCATGCTGTCCGCGGCGCTCGGGCCGAACGCGGACGATTCGGCGCTGTCCGGGTTGAAGGCGAAGGCGGGGAGCGACATGGTGGCGATGATGCCGGTCGCGACCGTCATGACCGCGACGTTGATGGCCCAGCCGCCCTTCTTCTTGCCGGACGGCTTCTTCGCGTCAGAGCCCGAGGCCTTCGACGCGACCGCGGCGGACTTCGCCGGAGCGGCGGTACGGGCGGCGGTGCCCGGGCGCTGCGGCGCAGCCTTCGCGGTGCGCTCCGTGCGGAGCGAGCGGCGGGAGACCAGGGCGGAGTCCGTGGGGGAACCGGGTCCGGCGGGAGTCTGTGTGGCTTCGGTGCTCGTGCGGTCCTGGGCGGGACCGGGCGTACTCGAGTGTGCCAAGTGCAACCTCCTGCGCTCCGGCAGCACTAGGGAGCTGCCCCCGCCCGATGCGTATTGGCTTCGGCGTCACGAACCGGGAGACGGGTTCAGGGGGGGTGGAGCGTCCCGGTTCGGGGTTCTGATGGGCCGGCTTCTGGCCCGTTCGAACTCGTAAGAGACTACGGTACGTACCCCGGTTTGTCACATCTTTTCGCGGACTTTTTAACGAACTGGTAACGGAATTCAGGCGTCGACGAAGATGTGCGCGGCCAGCTCGTTGGGGAGCTCGAGCCCCGTCTCGAAGCCCTCGATCTGCACGGCGACGTAGGAGCCCGCGGGAGAGAAAGTGCCGGTGGAGCCCGGGAAAACGCCCGCCTGCTTGAGCTGCAGGAGGAGCTCGGGGTCGACCTGCGCCGGCTCGCCGAGACGGCGGATCCTGGCAGTAACCCCGGAATCCGAGCCGCGGACCACGTCGACCAGGTTCACCAGGTTCTCGGTGGATCCGGAGTCGGTCGCGCCGAGCTCGCCGAGGCCCGGGATGGGGTTGCCGTAGGGCGACTCCGTCGGGTTGCCGAGCATGGTGAGCAGCTTGCGCTCGACCTGCTCGCTCATGACGTGCTCCCAGCGGCAGGCCTCTTCGTGGACGTACTCCCACTCCAGCTCGATCACGTCGCTCAGGAGGCGCTCGGCCAGGCGGTGCTTGCGCATGACGTGCACGGCCTTGCGGCGGCCGTCCTCCGTGAGCTCGAGGTGGCGGTCGCCCGAGACGACGACGAGACCGTCGCGCTCCATGCGGCCGACGGTCTGCGACACGGTGGGGCCCGAGTGGCCGAGACGCTCCGAGATGCGGGCGCGCAGGGGGACGATGTTGTCCTCCTCGAGCTCCAGGATCGTGCGAAGGTACATCTCGGTCGTATCGATCAGATCGGTCATGAACCCCTCCACTTGCAGGCACGCGAATGTCCCAGTAGAGACTACTTGCTGCCGGTGACAGATACGTGCAGGCTCGTCCGGGGCTTCCGGGCGGCCGTCGGCAGTATCTAACAGCCCATACACTTCTGTTATGCCGGATGTGACGATTCCCACTGATCTGCTGCCCGCCGACGGACGATTCGGCTGCGGCCCGTCCAAGGTCCGCCCGGAGCAGCTGGCCTACCTGGCCGGCCCCGGCGCCGCGCTGCTCGGCACCTCCCACCGCCAGGCCCCGGTGAAGAACCTCGTCGGCCGCGTGCGATCCGGCCTCGCCGACCTGTTCCGCCTGCCGGAGGGCTACGAGGTCGTCATCGGCAACGGCGGCTCGACCGCCTTCTGGGACGCCGCCGCGTTCTCCCTGATCGAGACGCGCAGCCAGAACCTCGTCTTCGGCGAGTTCGGCGGCAAGTTCGCCAAGGCCGCGAAGACCCCGTGGCTGGAGGCGCCGCACGTGATCGAGGCCGCCGCGGGCTCGCGCAGCGCGGCCGAGCCGGTCC
>JAEWDJ010000288.1 GCA_023390155.1 Actinomycetes bacterium
GTTCGGCGTCGTCCCCGGCGACGCGGCCGTCGCGATCCTCGAGCGCGGCCTCGGCGCCGTGCGCGAGACCGCGGCCCAGGTCGTCCTCGATCGGCTCGAGGCCGAACTCGCCCCCTGCGCAGAAGGCATCGAATCGGCGCTCGAACAGCTCGGCCTCGTCGACGCGGACGGTGTCGGCGACTGGCCGTCGCTCTCGCCGATCCCGCGAACACCCAACCGCACCGACCCCTGGACGCTGGGCTTCCAATGGCTGCTCGGCATCGGCCCCCGCGAACAGCGCTTCTTCGACGGCGACCCGATGACGGAGCTGGTGAAGAACGATCGCTTCTACCGGGAGGCGATGGCGGCAGTGCTGGCGCGGTTGCGGGCGGGGGATGTCGCTGTCGGCGACACCCAGGACGTCGTCTACTCCTACAGCGGCGTCGAAGGCATCGGCCGCTATCTGCGAGACGCATCCGGGATCGTACGCGGAGGTGACGAGGGGAATATCGCGTTCGCCTTCCTCGGCTCTCAAACCGCCGAGGTCGAGGTGCTGGGCCGCAACTCCGACGGCTCGTGGACGGTCCGGGTCCGGATCCAGAACGCGACGAGCCTGCAGTCCGGGACGAGGCCGCCGATCATCGGGTACAAGGATTGGTATCAGGAGACCGTCGGTGCCGCCACAGAACAGTTCTCTGAGATCACCGGGATCGGGCGAACGACGACGCAGACCATCGAATGGGTGGAGAGGATAGGGCCGTGACGACGCGACAGGGCAACCGGCGCAGAACCTCCGTCGCCATCGTGGCCGCGACCCTGACACTTCTCCTGACGTCGGGATGCTCGGCCGTGCTGTCCAATCGCGTCACGGCGGAGAGCGTGGTCGGCGAATGGACCGCCGTCGATGAGTCGCCTGGCTCCGATGCGCTCGGCGCCACGGTGACGCTGACGGACGATGGCGTCGCGGTGGCTCGAGGCCTTCCGCCCCGAGCGCTGGACCTCGGCCGGAGTAGCGGGACCGTGGATCTCGTCGGCACGTGGACGATCGTGCGCGGCTCGCATCCGCTGGACTTCGCGCACGTGGTGCTCACGGGCCGGGTGACGACCGAGAGCCGCACTCTGGATGCATCTCTGGAGCTGCTGATCGACAGCGGGCCGCCGACACTGCTTTCGGTCTGGCTCGACAAGGCGGACTTCACCCGCAAGCTCACCTTCGCCCGCACATCCCCCGACGAGCGCACCCTCACGCCGCCAGTTTCGCCCGCACCTGCCGCTTCGTGCGCCCGAGGAGGGCGGACATCCCACGGATGCGCAGCGGCGACACCGCCTGGGTGAGTCCGAGCGTCTGCGGGAAGTCGTCGGGGACGGCGAGGACCTCGTCCGCCGTCAGCCCTGCGAGCCCCTGGACCAGGATGGACGCGAAGCCGCGGGTCGTGGGGGCCTCGGGCGGGGCGGTGGCGAAGAGGTGGACGATGTTGGACTCGTCCACCTCGACGAAGATGAAGACCGGCGCCTGGCACTCCTCGACCCGCTCGAGCAGGTCGGGGTGGTCGGCGTAGCGTTCCGGGAGGGCGGGCAGCTCGTCCGAGAACTCCAGCAGGAGCTGGAGGCGGTCGGGCTGCTCCAGCGCCAGGAAGTCGTCGCGGATCTCGGCCAGGACGCCGGTCAGTTCGGTCATGCTTCCAGGCTACTTCGCCGGGACCTCGCCCGGCTCGGCGCCGGTGACGATCGGGACGCGCACCGCCGAGCCCCACTCGGTCCACGAGCCGTCGTAGTTGCGGACGTTCTCGAAGCCGAGGAGGTGGGTGAGCACGAACCAGGTGTGGCTGGAGCGCTCGCCGATCCGGCAGTAGGCGATCACGTCGTCGCCCGGCTTCAGGCCGGCGTCGCCGAGGTAGATGGCCTCCAGGTCGGCGCGGCGCTTGAACGTGGCGTCCGGCGCGGCCGCGCGCGCCCACGGGACGGACGCCGCGGACGGGATGTGGCCGGCGCGGAGGGCGCCCTCGGTCGGGTAGCCGGGGATCTCCGTGCGCTCGCCGCTGTACTCCTCGGGCGAGCGGACGTCGATGAGCGGCTTGCCGAGGTGGGCGAGCACGTCCTCCTTGAAGGCGCGCACGCGGGTGTCGTCGCGCTCGACGACGGGGTACTCGACCGGGGCGGGGACGGGCACGTTGCGCGTGACCTCGCGGCCCTCGGCGATCCACTTGTCGCGGCCGCCGTCGAGGAGACGGACGTCCTCGTGGCCGAACAGGGTGAACACCCAGAGCGCGTACGCCGCCCACCAGTTGTTCTTGTCGCCGTAGACGACGACCGTGGTGTCGCGCGCGATCCCCTTCGACCCGAGCAGCTCGGCGAAGCGCTCCGCGCTGACGTAGTCGCGCACCACCGGGTCGTTGAGGTCGGTGTGCCAGTCGATCTTCACGGCGCCCGGGATGTGGCCGGTGTCGTAGAGGAGCACGTCCTCGTCCGATTCGACGACGACGAGACCGGGTTCGCCGAGGTGCTCCGCGAGCCACGACGTGGAGACGAGGCGCTCCGGGTGGGCGTAGTCGGCGAAGTCGGTCGACGGGTCGGTCTCGATGGCCATGCTGTTCTTCCTCCGGGATAGGCTGGGACCCTGCGACAGCAGGGAACGCAGTCTCAGGCTACGCGGCGCGGACCCGCCAGGGGTATGCGGCCGGACGCCCGATGAAACACTGCGACATCCACTCGCTCCGTCCCGACCACGAAGGTGCCTCTCCCGCCATGACCCTCGACCAGACCGGCGCCCTCCCGCGCCTCGCGGACCGCTCGCCCGAGATCACCGGAGCCGAGATCGCAGCGAGCCTGGTGCCGCCGTCCCAGTTCGAGCGCGCCACCTTCGACACCTACCGGCCCGACCATGACTACCCGTCGCAGGCCGACGCCGTGTCGACCCTCAAGCTGTTCGCGAAGTCGTGGGAGCCGCAGCGCCCGGCCGGGCTGTTCAGCCGCACCCGCAAGAAGGTCGCCGCGATGAAGCCCGGCGTCTACCTCGACGGCGGCTTCGGCGTGGGCAAGACCCACCTCCTCGCCGCCCTCTGGCACGAGGCGCCCGGGCCGAAGTACTTCGGCACCTTCATCGAGTACACGGCCCTCGTGGGTGCCCTCGGCTACGCGGGCGCCGTCGAGCTCCTCCGCGGCTCGACCTTGATCTGTATCGACGAGTTCGAGCTGGACGACCCGGGCGACACCATGATGATGACCCGGATGCTCGGGGAGCTCGTCGCCTCCGGCACCCGCATCGCCGCCACCAGCAACACCCCGCCGAACGCGCTCGGCGAGGGCCGGTTCGCCGCGAGCGACTTCCTCCGCGAGATCCAGTCGCTCTCCGCCAACTTCGAGACCCTCCGCATCGACGGACTCGACTACCGCCGCCGCGACACCACCGGGAACGCGGTCACCGTCCAGCCCGACGAGTACTCCCGCGTGCTGGCGGCGCTCGCCGAACGCGGCGAGACGGCCACCTCCGACTCGTTCGACGACCTCATCGCGCACCTCGCGACCGTCCACCAGTCGCGGTACATCAAGATCCTGGACGGCGTGGACGTGATCGGCCTCGACGGCGTGCACGTGCTGCACGACCAGATGGCCGCCCTCCGCCTCGTCGCCTTCATCGACCGCGTCTACGACGCCGAGATCCCGATCGTTCAGACGGGCGTCCCGCTGAACGAGGTCTTCGACGACGACATGCTCGGCGGCGGCTACCGCAAGAAGTACCTGCGGTCGGTGTCCCGCATGATCGCCCTCACCGCGGGGGAGCTGCCGCCGCACGACGCGTAGTTCGCGGGTCGGTGTGAGGGCTGCTCCCGGCGACGTCGTGGCACACGGGCGCCCCCGGCAGGAATCGAACCTGCGACCAAGAGATGAGAAGCACCACGAGAGCTGTTCGCGGCGACGTTAGGGGGGACTTACTGGCACACGTGTGCCCGCGGCAGGAATCGACCCTGCGACCAAGGGATGAGAAGCACCCCGAGAGCTGTTCCCGGCGACGTCGTGGCACACGTGTGCCCCCGGCAGGAATCGAACCTGCGACCAAGAGATTAGAAGGCTCCTGCTCTATCCGCTGAGCTACGGGGGCGCGTCCACCACGATACCGCAGCGCGGATGACGGCTCGGCGCGGCCCAGGGCTGTCCCGGCCCGTCAGAGCGT
>JAEWDJ010000395.1 GCA_023390155.1 Actinomycetes bacterium
CCTCGGGCACGGTTGTCCTCTCTGGATGCTGGGCGCCGGTCGGGAGGCGCGCAGCCTGGATGCGAGCTTAGGGCATTCCCCGCGACCGCCTCTGGCCCTTAGAGAGGGGGCAACGGGGGTGCCCTCCGCGCCACTAGCATCAGGGAGACCCTGTCCACGTGAGCGCCCACGAGCCCGGCGAGGAGCCCGAACCGATGCAGCCCCCGCGAGCCCGCCGCCTCCCCCTCGCCGCCGCGGCGACCGTCACCGCGGTGCTCGCCGCGCTGCTCGGGGTCGCCGCTCCGGCCCAGGCCCTCGACCGCACCATCGCCGTGACCACGACGGCCGATGCCGCCTCCGCCGCCTGCACCGACTCCTCGATCACCACGACCGGCAGCCCGGTCACCCTGCGCGCGGCGCTCTGCGTCGCGAGCAACCTCGGCGGGTCCACGCTCGTGACCGTCCCGAACGGCAGCTTCCTCCTCTCGGAGGGGACCATCGCGTTCGGCACCCAGCCCGGCACCAGCATCGAGATCGACGGCGCGAGCAGCACGACCATCCGCGGCGACGGCAGCTCGGGCATCTTCTCCATCGACGGAGGGATGGTCGGGGGCATCGCCGTCTCCGTCCGCGACGTCACCCTCGCCGGGGGCGTCGACAACGTCTACGGCGGCGGGGCGATCATCGCCGGCTCGGGCTATGCCACGACACCGGACACCCTGACGGTCACGAACACGGTCTTCTCCACGAACGCGGCCAACACCGGCGGCGCCGGCTCCACGGCCAACGCCGGCGGCGCCATCCAGTTCGCGGGCGGCTCGCTCAGCATCGCCTCCTCGACCTTCTCCGGCAACAGCTCGGGCATCGCGAACGGCGGCGCGGTGTCGTACCAGGCGACCGGCGCGTCCGCGGGCGAGTCGCTGTCCGTCACGGGCTCCTCCTTCACCGCCAACACGGCGACCGCGTCGGGCTCCAACGGCGGCGCCGCGCTGGCGATCTCCGACCCGACCGGCGGGGCGACGCTGTCGATCAGCGGGAGCACCTTCGCCGACAACCGCGTGCAGGGCACCGGGACCTTCCCCGGCGCCGCGGTCTGGCTGAACGGCGGCTCGCTCGGCGTCACCGGATCGGCCTTCACAGGCAACACGGCGTCCACCGGCGAGGGCTCGGCGCTCGCGGTGAGCGCCGGCACCCTCACGGGCACGGGCAACCGCTTCGCCGGCAACAGCGCGCCGGCGGTGCGGGCCACCAGCGGAACGGCCTCCGTCACCCGCTCCTGGTGGGGCTGCCCCGGCGGCCCGGGAGCGACGGGGTGCGACACGACCGGAACGGGCGTGACCTCGGCTCCGTACCTCACGTACACGCTCGCCGCCTCGCCCACGAGCATCGTCCAGCCGTCGACGACGGCCACCGTCACGGCGACCGCGAAGGACTCGGCGGGAGGCGCGCTGCAGACGGGCGACTTCGTCGCGCTGAGGGACGTCACCGTCGCGTGGACGGTCACGGGCGTCCCGGCGGCGACCGTCTCCCCGGCCTCCGGAACCCTCGAGACCGGGACGACGAGCACCGTCCTGACCTCCTCGCAGTCCGGTCCGGCCGCGGTCACGGCGACGGCCGGTGGGCCGGTGTCGCTCGCCGTCCCGGTCTATGCCCCCCCGGCATTCGGCTCGGGCACCCTCGCGACGGGCGTCGTCGGCGTCGCGGGCACTTTCACCGTCGCCACCACCGGATACCCCGTGCCGACGCTCAGCGCGAGCGGAGCGCTCCCCACCGGTGTCGGCTTCGCCGACAACGGCAACGGGACCGCCACGATCTCGGGCACGCCCACCGGCGAGGCGAAGGACTACACGCTGAACCTCACCGCCACGAATGCGGGAGGGACGGCCACGCAGACGCTGACGTACTCGCTCTACGCGGCAGCCGCCTTCAGCAGCGCGAACGCGGCGACCTTCACGGCCGGGACGCCCGGCAGCTTCGCGGTCACCACCACCGGCCGTCCGACGGCCGACCCGATCACCCTGACGGGTGCGCTGCCCTCGGGCGTGACGTTCACGGATCACCACGACGGCACCGCGACGATCTCGGGCACTCCGGCGGCCGGCACCGGCGGCACCTACGCGCTGGTCCTCGGCGCGGACAACGGCAAGGGAGCGGCCGCGCAGCAGTCGTTCACCCTGACGGTCAACGAGGCCCCGGTCTTCACGAGCGGCTGGGAGGCCGCCGTCACCGTCGGCGACGCCGTGACCATCCCGATCACGACCGCGCACGCGTACCCGGTGCCGGTCATCTCGCCCGGAGCGCCCCTCCCGGCCGGACTGTCCTTCATCGACCACGGCGACGGCACGGCCGCCATCGTCGGCACGCCCGCGGGGCCCGGCGGCACCGCGACGATTCCGCTGAACGCCTTCAACGGCGTGACCACCCCCGCGACCGGGTCCCTCGTGATCACCGTGCGCGAGCGGCCGGCGGTCACGCTGGCGCTCGCCGACCAGAGCGTCCTCGTCGGGGCGACCGCGTCGTTCACCGCGGCAGCGAGCGGGTACCCGGCCCCGGCGGTCTCCTGGTCGGTCTCGGCGGACGGGGGCCTCACCTGGTCCCCGATCGCCGGCGCCACCACCGCGACCCTGACGTTCACCGCGGCCCGCGCCGACGACGGCCACCTCTACCGCGCCACCTTCACGAACGCCGTGGGCAGCGTCTCGACGCAGGCGCGCCTCTCGGTGGGCACGACGCCCGCCTTCAGCAGCGCGGCGGGCACCGCGTTCCCCGCGGACGGCAACGCGCACAGCTTCGCCGTGACCACCTCCGGCCTCCCCTCGGCGACGCTGACGGCGACCGGCACGTTCCCCGCCTGGCTGACCTTCACCCCGGGCCCGGACGGCACCGCGACTCTCGCGGGCACGCCGCCGGCCGGCTCGGGCGGGACCTACCCCCTGACCTTCACCGCGGCCAACGGCTACCAGCCGGACGCCACCCAGGCGTTCGTCCTCACCGTGACGGAGCCGCCGGCGATCACCAGTGCCGACGCGGCGACCTTCGCGGTGGGAACCTCCGGCGCCTTCACCGTCACGACGAGCGCGGGGTACCCGACCGCGACGGCGCTCTCGGTGACCGGGACGCTGCCCGCCGGCCTCGCGTTCGTCGACCGCGGCGACGGCACCGGCACCCTCTCGGGCACGCCCGCCACGGGCTCGGGCGGCGTCTCCACCGTGCAGGTCGTCGCGAGCAACGGCGCCAGCGCCTCCCAGACGCTGACCCTGACCGTCACCGAGGCGACCACGTTCACGACGCCCGCCACGCTGACGGTCGAGCGCGGAGTGGCGGTGGACTTCGCCGTCGCCACGTCACACGCGTACCCGGCGGTCTCCTCCCTCGCCCTGAGCGGCACGCTTCCGAACGGCCTGACGTTCACGGCCACGGGCGGGACGGCGACGATCTCGGGCACCACGCTGGATGCGGCCGGGA
>JAEWDJ010000417.1 GCA_023390155.1 Actinomycetes bacterium
AGGCGCGACGGGCGCGCGCGGGCACGGCCGCGCGCCGGCCGGCCGAACGGCGGCCGCGAGCACGGGGGGTGGCGGATGCGGGCTGCATACCCGACCGAGGGTACCAAAGCCGTGCTCAAATGGAACCGGGAGGAGGGTCCGATGACCTCGAGCGACAGCACGGCGAAGCCCGCGGAGGCGGCGTCCGGCCAGGCGGCGACGGCCCGGGAGGAGCAGCCGCAGGAGGAGCCGCGGCAGGAGGAGCAGCCTCAGGAGGACCCGCGGGATGCCCCTCCCGCGCGCTTCCGGGAGGGCCCGCATCTGCCCGCCCTCGTCGTCACCCTGATCGTCACGGTGATCGCCGGCCTCTTCGCCGGCACCTACGCGTGGGCGATGGGCGACCCGCAGCCGCACGACGTGCCGATCGGGCTGGTGTCGACGACGCATCCGGCCGCCGAGCTGTCCGCCGAGCTGGAGGCGCGGACGGGGACGACCTTCGTGGTGCGCCCCTACGCCACCGAGACCGACGCCGAGGCCGCCATCCGCGAGCAGATCGTCTACGGCGCGATCGTGGAGCAGCCCGACGGCTCCGTGCGCCTCTACGTCTCGAGCGCGTCCGGCGCGTCGGTCGCGCGGCTGCTGGAGGGGGACGCACCCCGGTTGGAGCAGTCCATCGGCCGTCCGGTCACCGTGATCGACACGCACCCCTTGGCGCCCAAGGACCCGAACGGCCTCGTGCTGTTCTACGTCGCCCTGGCCGCCGTCGTCATCGGCTTCGTCGGCGCCATCCAGACCCGCGTCAACGCGGCGCGGCTCACCCTGGCCGGCGAGCTGTTCTGGGACGTCGTGCGCTCCGTCCTGGGCGGCTTCGCCATCGCGTTCACGGTCGGTCCGCTGCTCGACGTGCTGCCCATCCCCTTCTTCGCCGTCTGGGGCGTGCTCGCGCTGACGATGCTCATCGCGGGTGCCACCTACAGCTTCTGGCGCGTGCTGATCGGCGGACGCTGGGCGATGCTGCCGACCTGGATCGTCTTCGTGCTGATCAGCAACCCGTCCTCCGGCGGCGCCGTGGCCCCCGAGCTGCTGCCGCCGTTCTACCAGTTCATGGGCCGCTGGCTGCCGACGGGGGCCACGGTGCGGGCGGTGCGCGACCTCACCTACTTCCCGGACGACCTCCACGCCGAGCCGTACATCGTGCTCGGGGTGTGGCTGGTGGCCGCGGTCGGGCTGTTCGTGGCCGTCCGCCTGTTCCGGTACGGGCCGGGCGCTCCGGGCGACATCCTGCACACCTGGCGCAGCATCGCCCGCCGTCGCGGCGCGGTGCAGGCGGAGGGGGAGGCGGCACCGGCGTAGCCGCCCTCCTACAGGTTCGACTCGTTCAGCCGGGCCAACAGGTCGGCGAGCCGGCCCACGTCGTGCGCGCCCCACTGGCGGAGGCTGCGGTAGAGGTGCGCCTGGTCGGCGGCGCGCGCCTCGTTGACCTTCTCGATCGCCGGCGGCGTCGCGACGAGGAAGCTGGCGCGGCGGTCGGAGGGGTCGACCTTGCGCTCGATGAGCCCCAGATCCTCGAGGATGCGCACCTGCCGGCTGACCACGCTCTTGTCGGTGGCCAGCATCCCGGCGAGGGCGCCGGCGTGCACCGGGCCGGTGCGCACGAGGGTGCTGAGCAGCTTGAAGCCGACCGGCTGCAGGTCGGGGTGCACGCGCGCGGCGCGGTCACGCATCCCGGCGCTCACCCGGTTGAAGAGGATGGTGAACTGCTCCTCGACCGATGCGATCGCCTGGTCGACCTCCGCAGCGGGGGCGGCCGGGCGGGCGGCGACGTCGTGCGCCGCCGCCCGCTCGGTGTTGTCCATGGCCGCGATCATAACGGGTCCGCTCAGCGCTCTTCCTGAGCGTCGCGATCCCGCCGGCGGCCGGCCGACGCCTCCTCGGTGGAGACGGCCGTCACCGCGCCCGTCGGGGTCGCTCCGACCAGGGCCTCCGCGACCTCGATGACCGTGTCCTCGGAGTTCTCGCGCTGCTGCTGCGACGCCGTCAGCGTGCTCAGCTTCGCGTTCGGGAGGAACAGGATGGCGATGATCGTGACGATCGCCAGCGGCACCGCGATGAGGAAGATGTCGGCCACGGCCTGCCCGTAGACGGCCTCCACGATCACGCGGATGCTCTGCGGGAGGGTGTTGACCTCCGGCAGCGTGCCGCTCGCGAGCGACTGCGCGATCGTCAGGCCCTTCTCGCCCAGCTTCGCGACGGCCGCGTGCAGGTCGGTCGCGTGGGCGGCCATCCCGTCGGCGACCTTGGTGCCGAGCACGCTGCCCATCACCGAGACGCCGATCGTGCCGCCCAGGCTGCGGAAGAAGGCGACGTTCGAGCTCGCGGCCCCCAGCAGCTCGGGCTTCACCGAGTTCTGCACGATGAGCACGAGGTTCTGCATCACCATGCCGACGCCGGCGCCGAGGATGAGCATGTAGAGCGAGACGACGACGTAGTTCGTGTCGTACTCGATGGTGCTCATCAGGTAGAGACCGGCGGTCAGCAGCACGGAGCCGACGACCATGAACGCCTTCCACTTGCCGAACCGGCTGATCAGGTTGCCGACGACGGTCGACGAGATCAGCAGGCCGCCGATCATCGGCAGGGTCAGCAGGCCCGACTCGGTCGGCGTGGCGCCGCGGGCGAGCTGCATGTACTGGCCGAGGAACACCGAGGTGCCGAACATGGCCACGCCGACGGCGATCGACGCGACGACCGCGAGGGTGAAGGTGCGGTTCTTGAACATCCCGAGCGGGATGATCGGCTCCTTCACCACGAGCTCCGTGATGACGGTGGCGACGAGCAGCGCGATGGAACCGCCGACCATCCACATCGTCTCCGGGCCCCACCACTCGAAGTTCTTGCCCGCGAGCGAGACCCAGATGAGGAGGAGCGAGATGCCGCCGGCCAGGAAGATCGCGCCGAGGTAGTCGATGCGCACCTTGCGGTCGGGACGCTTCGGGAGGCGCAGCGTGAACTGCAGCAGGATGATCGCGACGATCGCGACGGGGACGCCGACGAAGAAGTTCCAGCGCCAGCCGATCGAGTCGGTGAGGAGGCCGCCGATCAGCGGGCCGCCGACGGTGCCGACCGCCATGATGCCGCCGAAGAGGCCCATGTAGCGGCCGCGCTCACGCGGGCTGATGATGTCGGCCATGATGATCTGGCTGAGCGCCGTCAGACCGCCGGCGCCGAGGCCCTGCACGACGCGGAAGCCGATGAGCATGTTCGTGTCCTGCGAGAACCCGGCGAGGGCCGAGCCGAGCACGAACAGCACGAGCGCGAGCTGGATGAGCAGCTTGCGGTTGAGCAGGTCGGCGAGCTTGCCCCAGATCGGGGTGGAGACGGTGGTGGCGAGCAGCGTGCTGGTGACGACCCAGGTGTACGCGGTCTGGTCGCCGCCCAGCTCGGAGATGATCCGCGGCATCGAGGTCGACACGACCGTGCCCGCGAGGATCGAGACGAACATTCCGAGCAGGAGCCCGGACAGGGATTCGAGCACCTGCCGATGCGACATGGCGACCGGCGAGCCCTCCCTCGAGAGAGTTGTTGACACGTGATTCCTTCACACAATTGGTTGACGAGTAGCAACCATATATAATTAGGTGACCAATATCAACTAACAAACTGCATCTCCGCAAAATTTCCATCCATGCATGATTTCCCGTTCCCCTCTCCCGCGACGGCGCCGGCCCCGGGCCTCCGCGAACGCAAGAAGGCCCAGACGCGCTCCGACCTCGAGCGCGCGGCCGTCGAGCTCGCCCTCGACCGCGGCCCCGACGACGTCACCGTCGACGACATCTGCGCCCGCGTCCCCGTCTCGCACCGCACCTTCTTCAACTACTTCGACAGCAAGGAGGACGCCCTCTTCGGCATCCGCCGCGCCTGGGGCGACCGCGACCTCGTCGCCGCCCGCCTCGACGACGCCTACGACGGCGACCTCGTCGCGGCGGTCGTGGACGCCCTCTTCCGCGGCCTCCCGACCGAGACCAGCGACCCCGCCCTCCACGAGTCCCGGATGATCCTCGCCTCCCGCAACCCCGGCATCGTCAACGGCCGCATGCGCCGCCTCGGCGACCTGCGCGACGGGCTCGTGGACGCCGTCGCGGCGCTGATCGCACGGGCGGAGGGGGAG
>JAEWDJ010000422.1 GCA_023390155.1 Actinomycetes bacterium
CCTCGTGTGTCGAGCAGACGCTCTGCGATCAGCTCACGTTCTCTGTGAAGTCGATGTCCTTCGTCTCCTTCGAGAGCAGGAGCGCGCCGAGCGTGAGCAGGCCGGCGATCGACAGGTAGACGCCGACCCAGACGGTCGACCCGTGGCCCAGCGTCCACAGCCAGACCGCGATCGTCGGGGCGACCGCCGCGCCGAGCACGCTGGAGAGGTTGTAGGCGATCGCGGAGCCGGTGTAGCGCACGTTGGTCGGGAACAGCTCGGGCAGTTCGGCGCCCATCGGGCCGAAGGTCAGGCCCATCAGCGTGAAGCCGACGATGAGCAGCGCCATCGTGCCGACGATCCCGCCGGCGAACAGCGGGACGAACAGCAGGCCGAACACGATGATGCCGAGCGTCACCCAGATCAGCGTCTTGCGGCGCCCGAAGCGCTCCGCCAGCGGGCCTGCGACCAGGGTGAAGATGCCGAAGAACACCACGCCGATGATGAGCATGACGAGGAAGTCGTTGCGGGAGTAGCCGAGGCCGGGGACGAACGCCGCCGGATCGAACGCCTTGCCCGCCTTCTCCGCCGTGGCCTTCGCGACGTCGGCGCTCGCCGCGGTCGTGCCGTAGGTCAGCGTGAACGCCGTCATCAGGTAGAACAGCACGTACGTCGCCAGCATGATGAACGTGCCGAGCACGATCTGCCACCAGCTGGTCTTGAAGACGCGGGCGAGCGGGAGCTTGGCCACCTCGCCGTCGTCGACGACCTTCTGGAACGCCGGGGTCTCGACGAGCTTCAGGCGCACGTACAGGCCGACGATCACGAGCACGGCGCTGAGCAGGAACGGCACCCGCCAGCCCCAGGCGGCGAACTGCTCCGCGGTCATCGACAGGCTCAGGATGAGGAACAGCACGTTGGCGACGATGAAGCCGATCGGCGCGCCGAGCTGCGGGAAGGTGCCGTAGATCGCGCGCTTGCCCGCCGGGGCGTTCTCCGTGGCCAGCAGGGCCGCGCCGCTCCACTCGCCGCCGAGACCGAGGCCCTGGCAGAAGCGCATCACGACGAGGAGGAAGGGCGCCCAGAACTCCCAGCCGGGGGTCTGCGCCGTGGGCAGGCAGCCGATGAGGACGGTCGCGATTCCCATCGTCAGCAGCGAGCCGACGAGCGTGCCCTTGCGGCCGATCCGGTCGCCGAAGTGGCCGAACAGGATGGAGCCGACCGGGCGCGCGATGAACGCGACGCCGAAGACGGCGAACGACGACAGCAGTGCGGCGGTCGGGTCCTCGCTGGTGAAGAACAGCGCGGGGAAGACCAGGACGGCCGCGGTCGCGTAGACGTAGAAGTCGTAGAACTCGATCGACGTGCCGATGAGGCTGGCGAGGATGACGCGGCCGCGGGTGTTCGCGGGCGCGGGGGACGGGGTGGGATTGACGGAGGCCGTCGTAGACATGCGTGGAGTACTTCCGAGACGGGAGGCGAGACCGCGAGAAGGCGTGCCGGCGTCGATCGGGCGTCGGAGCTGGTGAGGCGGGGAACAGGGTGCAAGCGCTTGTGGCGCACCCTCCAGCTTATGCTCGCCCGGGCGGGCGCACGAATCCGCCCGTCGCTAGGCTGGGCGCATGGATACTCTGCTCAACGTGCTGCACGTGGTCTCCGCCGTCTTCATCGTCGGGCCGATGGCGATCCTCCCGATGACCGCGATGCGCGCCGTGCGCGCCGGCAACGCGGGACAGGTGCAGGTCCTCGCCAAGTCGACCAACCTGATCTCGCTGCTGTCGCTGCTCGTCATCGTCTTCGGTTTCGGCGCGATGAGCCTGGCCGACAAGAAGTACGAGCTGAGCGTGACGACGCCGTGGATCCTGTGGTCGATCATCCTGTACGCGATCGCGCTCGCCCTCACGCTCTTCCTCGTGGTGCCGACGATGCGGCGGGCCGCCGAGGCCATCGAAGGCGGCACCGTGTCGAAGTACCCGGCCATCGCGGCCGGTTCCGGCGTCGCGAGCCTGCTGCTCGTCGCCGTGGTGGTGCTGATGGTCTGGAAGCCGTAGCCCCCAGACCATCAGCGCGGGCGCTCGGCCCGGTCGGTCAGGCGCGCAGCTCGCGCAGCGCGATCGCCGTGGCGAGGGCCGCGTGGGCGGCCTCCTCGCCCTTGTCCTCCTTGGAGCCGGGCAGGCCGGCGCGGTCGATGCCCTGCGCCTCGTCGTCCAGTGTGAGCACGCCGAACCCGACGGGCTTGCCCGTGTCGAGGGCCACGCGGGTGAGCCCGTCGGTGGCTGCGGCGGAGACGTACTCGAAGTGCGGGGTGCCACCGCGGATGATGACGCCGAGCGCCACGACCGCGTCGGCGCCGGACTCCAGCGCCGCCTTGCTGACGACGGGGAGCTCGAAGCTGCCGGGCACGCGCACGAGCGACCAGTCGGCGCCCGACGCCTCGAGGGTGCGCTGCGCGCCGGCGATGAGGCCGTCGGTGATCTGCTCGTGCCAGGTGCCGGCGACGACCACGACCCGCAGGCCGGTCCCGTCGATCTTCGCCGCCGCGTCCGGGGCTCCTGCTCCGCTCATCGTGTGGTCCTCTCTGCTGCGATCGCAGCGGTGTCGTCGTCCAGCGGGAGCTGGTCGATGCTCCCGATCGCGTGACCCATCCGGTCGCGCTTGGTCTCCAGGTAGCCCTCGTTGAAGGCGCCGACGCCGACGACGAGCGGCACGCGCTCGGCCACGTCGATGCCGTGCTCCTCGAGCTGGCGCACCTTCTCGGGGTTGTTGGTCAGCAGGCGCACGGATTCGATGCCGAGGTCCTGCAGGATGGCCGTGGCCGCTCCGTAGTCGCGGGCGTCGATCGGCAGCCCCAGGGCGAGGTTGGCGTCGAGGGTGTCGAGGCCGTCCTCCTGCAGCTTGTAGGCGCGCAGCTTGTTGATGAGGCCGATCCCGCGCCCCTCGTGGCCACGCAGGTAGACGACGACGCCGCCGTCGCGCTGGATGGTGTCGAGCGCGGCGTCGAGCTGCGGGCCGCACTCGCACTTCAGCGAGCCGAAGGCCTCCCCGGTCAGGCACTCCGAGTGGACGCGCACGAGCGTCCCCGTGGCCGACGGCTCCCCGGCCACGATCGCCACGTGGTCGGCGCCGGTCATCCGGTCGCGGTAGGCACGCATCCGGAACGGCCCGTGGGTCGTCGGCACGGTGGTCTCGACCTCGAAGATGACGCGCGAGGACTCCGGGACGGGCGCCACGGATTCCAGCTGCTGATCGCAGTGGAACTCCTGGAGGTACGCGATGAGCGCCTCGATGGTGATCACGAGCACGCCCTCGCGCTCACCGAGCTCGATCAGCCCGGGCAGGCGCATCATCTCGCCGTCGTCCGCGACGATCTCGGCGATGGCGCCGACGGGGGTCATCCCGGCCAGCTTCAGGAGGTCGACGGCGGCCTCGGTGTGGCCGTCGCGCTCGCGCACGCCGCCCTCCACCGCGCGCAGCGGGAGGATGTGGCCCGGCCGGTGCAGGCTGGTGGGCTCCGAGCCCGAGTCGGCCAGCACGCGGAGCGTGTGCGCCCGGTCGGCGGCGCTGATGCCGGTCGACAGGCGGTCGGCGGCGTCGACGCTCACGGTGTAGTTCGTCCCGCGGGCGTCCTCGTTGGTCGCCACCATGACGGGCAGCTCGAGGCGGTCGGCGATCTCGTTCGTCATCGGGGCGCAGATGAAGCCCGACGAGTTCTTCACCGTCCAGGCGATCCACTCCTGGCTGGCGAGCTCGGCCGCGAGGACGACGTCGCCCTCGTTCTCCCGGCTCTCGTTGTCGACCACGATGACGGGCCGGCCGGCGCGCAGCTCGGCGAGGGCCTCCGGGATCGATGCCAGACTCATGACGCACTCCGTTCGTCGCGCTCGCCCAGTGCGAGCATGCGTTCCACGTGACGGGCGAGGATGTCCGTCTCGATGTTCACCCGGTCGCCGGGCACCCGGTCGCCGAGGGTGGTGGCCGCGAGGGTCTCCGGGATGAGGGACACCTCGAACCAGCCGTCCTCGCGTCCGCCGCCGACCGCGCTCACGGTCAGGGAGACCCCGTCGATCGCGATGGAGCCCTTGCGCACGACGAGCGCCGCGTGCTCCGGGTCGAGGCTGAGGCGCACGACGCGCCACGCGCTCCCGTCGGTGACCGACAGCACGGTCGCCGTGCCGTCGATGTGACCCTGCACGATGTGGCCCCCGAGCCGGTCGCCGACCTGCGCGGCCCGTTCGAGGTTGACCCGCCGGCCGGGGGCGACGTCGTCGAGCGTGCTCATCGCGAGCGTCTCGGCCATGACGTCGGCGGTGAACGACTCCGCGTCCTGGCCGATGACGGTCAGGCAGACGCCGCTGACCGAGATGGAGTCGCCGTGCTTGGCGTCGCTGACCGCGATCGGTCCGCGCACCGTGATCCGCGCCGCGTCGGCGACACGGTCGACGGCGGTGATCTCGCCGAGCTCTTCGATGATTCCGGTGAACATGTCAGCCTTCCTGGGCGGCGTCGGGGGAGGTGGAGGGGGAGGCGGGGACCGCGCGCACGTAGAGGTCGCCGCCGAGCTGTTCGACGGCGAGGATGCGCAGCCGACGCTGCTCGCCGATGGTGTCGACGCCGATCTCGCCGAGGGCCAGGCGGGGTCCGCCGATGAGCGTGGGGGCGAGGTAGATGGCGTACTCGTCGACCAGGCCCGCGGCGACGAACGCGCTCGCGAGCGTCGGGCCGCCCTCGACGTAGACGCGGCGGAAGCCGCGCTGGTGCAGGTCGGCGACGACGGCGTGGAGGTCGTGCGTCCCCTCGAAGATCACGGGGCGCGGGTGCCGGAAGACGGCCGCGTCGTTCGGGACGGCGCGGGTGCCCACGACGATCGGCGTCGGCTGCTCGGCCAGGAGCTCGCCGGCGTCGCCCCGGGCGGTGAGGCTCGGGTCGTCCGCCAGCACCGTCCCGGTGCCCACCACGATCGCATCGGAGGCTTCGCGCTGCTCGTGCACGCGCTGGCGCGCCGCCGTGCCGGTGATCCATTTGCTGGTGCCGTCGACCGCGGCCGCGCGGCCGTCCAGGCTGCTGGCCCACTTGACCGTGATGTGCGGCCGCCCGAGACGGGCGGCGGTCAGCCAATCGCCCAGGAAGTCCTCGGCCTCGGCCGCCAGGACGCCACCGGTCACCACGACGCCGGCCTCTCGCAGGCGCTCGGCGCCCCCGCCGGAGTTGCGTCCCGGGTCGTCGACCGCGTACACGACCTCGGCGACGCCGGCGGCGATCAGGGCCTCCGAGCACGGCCCGGTCAGGCCCCAGTGGTTGCACGGCTCGAGGGTCACGACGGCCGTCGCGCCGCGGGCGCCGCCGTCGGGGAGCTTGCTCAGCGCGTCCACCTCGGCGTGCGGGGTGCCGGCGCCGCGGTGCCAGCCCTCGGCGAGGACGCTGCCGTCGGCGGCGAGGATCACGCAGCCCACGCGCGGGTTCACGCCGGTGGCCGGGCCGTTCGCGGCCAGCTCGAGCGCGGTGCGCATCGCTGCTTCCCGGGTCATCAGGTCTCGTCCCGTCTGTCGAGGATCGGACGTGTCCCGGGGTCGCGCGGGCGCCGGCCGTCACCGGCCGTCGCTTCGTGCTGCCTCCCATCCGGACTGAGCGTGCGGGCTCTCGCCTGCACGCATTACCGTCGGTGCCGGAATTCCACCGGCTCAGCAGGAGGCGTTCGCACGCCGCCCGCTCGCGGACTATGACCGCCGGTTCGGACTCTCACCGACCCCGGAGCACGTTGTTCTGTTGTCGAGTGTAGTCAACGTGCTTCCGGCCGGACTATTCCCGGCGCAGCGCGACGTCATCCTCGCGCGCCACGAGTGCGCGCGCCGTGCCCTCGTCCACCACCAGGTCGGTGATCAGCCCGGCAGCCAGGGCGCCGCGCAGGCTGTGCACCTTCGACGGTCCCGAGACGATGCAGACGCGGCGCGGGACGCGCTTGATGAGGTCGATGTCCGGGCCGCTGGCGCGCTGGTTGAGCGGGATGTCGTGGTGGCTGCCGTCCTCCCGGAAGAACACGGTGGCCACGTCGCCCACCACGCCCGACGCGTCGAGGGAGGCGTAGTCGGCCTGGTCGAGGTACCCGCCCGCGTACACGTGCGAGCGCACCTCCGAGAAGGGGGAGCCGAGACCGAAGAGCGCGACATCCATGCGCTCCTGGATGTCGAGGATGCGCCGGGTGCTCCGCTCGCGCCACATGGCGACCTTGGTCTGCGGGTCGTCGAAGAGGGCGGGGACCGGGAATTCCTGGATGGTCCCGGAGTAGGTGTCGCCGAACCGCCGCAGGATCTCGGACGCGTAGAGCACGCCCGTCGTGTAGGTGTTGCCGGCGCCGTTGAGCTGCACGAACTCCACGTTGTGCAGCTCCTTGGGGATGAGATGGCGGCTCAGCGCGCTCATGGTCGAGCCCCAGGCGACGCCGACGGTCTGGTTGGAGTCGATGAAGCGGTCGAGAATCCGTGCAGCGGAGATCGCGACGCGCTCGAGCCGGTCGACGTCGCTGATGGCGCTCGGCATCGGGACGATGTGCGCGGCGATGCCGAACCGGTCGTGGATCTCCTGCTGGATGCGGGTCGCCCGCTCGTGCGGCTGCGCGATCTGGATGGTGACCAGTCCGGAGGCCCTGGCGTAGCTGAGCAGCCGGGAGACGCTGGAGCGCGACGTGTGCATCTCGTGCGCGATGGCCTCCATCGTGAGGTCCTGCATGTAGTAGAGGTGTCCCGCCTTGAGGGCATCGCGCACCTTGTCGGGGAGGGTCTCGGTGTCGGGTGTGGTCATTCGGGCTGTTCTTCTCTGCTCGGGAGGGGCTGCACGTATGTGCATCCGGCTTGATCGAAGTTGTGCGAGCACCCAAGACTATAGCTGCACCAGTACCCGATCGACAGGAAAACAGGAGTCTCCGTGACAGCGACGTCGAGTGTCCGCAGCGAGGTCAAGCGCCTCCAGGACCGCCCCACCGCCCAGGTCCTCATCATCGGCGGCGGCATCAACGGCCTCGGTACCTTCCGGGACCTCGCCCTCCAGGGCGTCGACGTCGTGCTCGTCGAGCGCAACGACTTCGTCTCCGGCGCGTCGGCCGCCTCCAGCCACATGATCCACGGCGGCATCCGCTACCTCGAGAACGGCGAGTTCCGGCTCGTGAAGGAGTCGGTCACCGAGCGCAACGGACTGCTCAAGATCGCGCCGCACTACGTCAAGCCGCTGCAGACGACGATCCCGATCTACTCCACCTTCTCGGGCATCCTGGCGGCCCCGCTGCGGTTCCTCACCCACAAGCAGGGCAAGCCGAAGGAGCGCGGCGCGTTCCTCATCAAGACCGGCCTCACCATCTACGACGCGTTCTCGCGCGACGGCGGCACGGTCCCGCGGCACAAGTTCCACGGCCGCAAGAAGTCGCTCGAGACCCTTCCCGCGCTGAACCCGGGCCTCAAGTACACCGCCACCTACTTCGACGCCTCCGTGCACGACCCGGAGCGCCTGGCGCTCGACGTGCTCGCCGACGGCCTCGCCGCCGGCCCGCACGCCCGCGCGGTCAACTACGTGGAGGCCGTCGGCACCCGCGACGGCGGCGTGCTGGTGCGCGACCGCGAGTCCGGCGAGGAGTTCGCCATCACGGCCGACGTCGTCGTGAACGCCTCCGGCCCGTGGACCGATCTCACCAACCAGGCGCTCGGCCGCGGCACCCAGTACATGGGCGGCACCAAGGGCTCCCACATCGTGCTCGACAACCCGCGACTGCTCGAGGCCTGCCAGGGCCGCGAGATGTTCTTCGAGAACAACGACGGCCGCATCGTCCTCATCTACCCGCTCAAGGGGCGCGTGATGGTCGGGACCACCGACCTCGAGGCGGACATGAACGTCCCCGCCGTGTGCACCGAGGACGAGATCGACTACTTCATCGAGCTGGTCTCGCACGTTTTCCCATCGATCCCGGTCACCCGTGAGCAGATCGTCTACAGCTTCTCGGGCGTCCGCCCGCTGCCGCACCACGACGACACCGCCCCCGGCTTCGTCTCGCGCGACTACCGGATCGTGCCCGGCACCCTCCCTGGCCTCGGCGACACCACCGTGCTCAGCCTGGTCGGCGGCAAGTGGACGACGTTCCGCGCGCTCTCGGAGCACCTCGCGAACGAGACGCTCTCGGCCCTCGGCGCGAGCCGGCGGTTCTCGACCCTCGGCCTCGCGATCGGCGGAGGCGCCGGCTTCCCGGCCACCCCGCAGGCGGAGCGCGACTGGATCGCCCGTTACGGCGCCGACGTCGGAGCCGACCGCGCGGCCCTCCTGCTGCACCGGTACGGCACCAAGGCGACGTTCGTGATCGACGCCATCTCCGGCGCCGACGGCGACGACGCCCCGCTCGCCGCGGCGCCCGACTACTCGCGCGCCGAGATCGACTACCTGGTGCGCACGGAGCATGTGGCCCACCTGGCCGACGTCTTCCTCCGCCGCACCAGCCTCGCCTTCACCGGCTCGGTCAGCGTCGCCCTCGTCCGGGAGATCGGCGAAATCGCGGCAAACGCGCTCGGATGGTCGCCAAACCGCCGGTCCGAGGAGGAAGATGCGTTCATAGCGGAACTGGCCGCCGCCCACCGGGTGCACCTCGAGTCGGGGGACGGGAGCGAAGCCGCGGCGCTCCGATAATGCACGAACGTGCATAGCACGGTCCTTGTCCGGGTCGGCACTGCCCAATAGCGTTCAAGTGCCCACCCTGACTTGGATCACACCTCATCGCACAACAGGGTGCGGGTCAACCGAACAACTGGAAGGTCAACGTGGACAATATCGGTGTAGATTTCCTGTCTGAGTTGGTGGGCACGGCATTGCTGGTCCTCCTCGGTACCGGTGTCGTGGCGAACGTCGCACTCATCAAGAACAAGGGCTTCAACGGCGGGTTCCTGATGGTCAACATCGGCTGGGGCCTCGCGGTCTTCGCCGGTGTGATCGTGGCGTACAACTCCGGCGCCCACCTGAACCCGGCGGTGACGCTCGGCCTCGTCGCGAACGGGGCGAAGGCCTTCGGATCGGCCGTCGCGCACACCCTCGTGCCGGTGAACTTCATCACGGTGCTGCTGTACATCCTCGCCCAGCTGATCGGTGCCATCATCGGCGCCGTCCTCACCTGGCTGGCGTACAAGAAGCACTTCGACGAGGAGCCGGACCCCGCGAACAAGCTCGGTGTCTTCTCCACCGGCCCGGCCATCCGCAGCTACGGCTGGAACCTCGTGACCGAGATCATCGGCACCTTCGTGCTGGTGTTCGTCGTGATCGCCTTCGGCCACCAGCCCGGTGAGGCCGCCGGCCTCGCGGCCCTCGGCGCCCTGCCCGTCGCCCTGCTCGTGATCGGCATCGGCGCGAGCCTCGGTGGTCCGACCGGCTACGCCATCAACCCGGCACGTGACCTCGGTCCGCGCATCGCACACGCCATCCTGCCGATCCAGGGCAAGGGGACGAGCGACTGGTCGTACTCGTGGGTCCCGGTCGTCGGTCCGATCATCGGCGGTCTGCTGGCCGGCTGGCTGGCGATCCTCCTGCTCCCGATCCTCAAGTAGCACTCCGGGGGCCGGCCCGGGAGACCGGGGCGGCCCCTTCTTCTCAGCACCACCCCTCCCCAAAGAACAAAGGAGTTACCTATGGCCGACTACGTCGTCGCTATCGACCAGGGCACGACCAGCACGCGTGCGATCATCTTCGACAAGTCCGGGTCGATCGTCTCGACCGGCCAGCTCGAGCACGAGCAGATCTTCCCGAAGGCGGGATGGGTCGAGCACAACCCGGTCGAGATCTGGAACAACACCCGCGAGGTCATCGGACAGGCGCTCTCGAAGGCCGACCTGACCCGCCACGACATCGCCGCCGTCGGCATCACCAACCAGCGCGAGACCGCGGTGGTCTGGGACAAGAACACCGGCGAGCCCGTCTACAACGCCATCGTCTGGCAGGACACCCGCACCCAGCCGATCGTCGACCGCCTCGCGGCGGACGGCGGTGTCGAGCGCTTCAAGCCGATCGTCGGCCTCCCGCTCGCCACCTACTTCTCGGGCACGAAGATCGTCTGGATCCTCGAGAACGTGGAGGGCGCCCGTGAGCGCGCCGAGCGCGGCGACCTGCTCTTCGGCACCACCGACACCTGGGTCCTCTGGAACCTGACCGGCGGCGTCGAGGGCGGCGTGCACGCGACCGACGTCACCAACGCCTCCCGCACCCTGTTCATGGACCTGGAGACGCTGACCTGGCGCGACGACATCCTCGAGGTGTTCGGCGTTCCGAAGTCGATGCTGCCGGAGATCAAGAGCTCCTCCGAGATCTACGGAACCGTCGAGTCGTCCAGCCTGCTGCGCGAGGTGCCGGTCGCCGGCATCCTCGGCGACCAGCAGGCGGCCACGTTCGGTCAGGCGGCGTTCGATCCGGGCGAGTCGAAGAACACCTACGGCACCGGCAACTTCCTCATCTTCAACACGGGTGAGGAGATCGTCCACTCCAAGAACGGTCTGCTGACCACGCTCGGCTACAAGCTGGGCGACGAGAAGCCGCACTACGCCCTGGAGGGCTCGATCGCCGTCACCGGTTCGCTGGTGCAGTGGCTGCGCGACAACCTGGGCATCATCTCCAGCGCCCCCGAGATCGAGGACCTGGCGAAGACGGTCGAGGACAACGGCGGCGCGTATTTCGTTCCGGCGTTCTCCGGCCTGTTCGCCCCGTACTGGCGTTCGGACGCGCGCGGTGCCCTCGTGGGACTCACGCGCTACGTGAACAAGGGCCACATCGCCCGCGCCGTTCTCGAGGCGACCGCCTTCCAGACCCGCGAGGTCCTGGACGCGGTCAACGCGGACTCCGGTGTCGAGCTGCAGGAGCTGAAGGTGGACGGCGGCATGATCGCCAACAACACCCTCATGCAGTTCCAGGCCGACATCCTCGGCGTCCCGGTCGTGCGGCCGGTCGTCGCGGAGACCACGGCGCTCGGCGCGGCCTACGCCGCCGGCCTCGCGGTCGGCTTCTGGTCCGGCCTCGACGAGCTCCGCGCGAACTGGCAGGAGGACCGCCGCTGGACGCCGGACATGGACGACGCCGAGCGCGACCGCCAGCTCCGCCTCTGGAAGAAGGCCGTCACCAAGACGTTCGACTGGGTCGACGACGACGTGACGAACGCCTGATCCAGGCGAACACGCACGAGCGC
>JAEWDJ010000425.1 GCA_023390155.1 Actinomycetes bacterium
CGCCTACGACGTGGGGCTCGCGCTGCCCGCCAACCGGGTGGTCGTCGGCGATCGCGCGCCCGGTGAGGTCATGGTGCGCAACCCGCGCCGGCGCCGGTTGCCCGGGGTGCGCATCGAGGTGCCGGTCGGGGCGGGCCTGGCCGAGTTCGCCTCGCCGGCCCTCCTCGCCGGGGAGGAGCACACCGACGTCTTCGTGGTGCCGACGACCCATCGCGGTGTGGTCCCGATCGGCCCGGTGCGCACCGTCCGGGCGGACCCGCTCGGCCTGCTGCGCCGGGAGGTGGTGTGGGCCGACTCGCTCGACCTGTTCGTGCACCCGCGCACGGTCGCCATCCCGAGCATGAGCACCGGCTTCGTCCGCGATCTGGAGGGGGCGCCGACCCGCGATCTCACCGCGAGCGACATCGCGTTCCACGCGCTGCGGGAGTACCAGCCCGGTGACGAGCGGCGCTACATCCACTGGAAGAGCACGGCCAAGACCGGCAGTTACATGGTGCGGCAGTTCGAGGAGACCCGGCGCAGCCACCTCCTGGTCGCCCTGAGCCTCTCGGCCGCGGACTACGCCTCCGACGAGGAGTTCGAGCTCGCGGTGAGCGTCACCGGGTCGCTCGGGGTCCGCGCGATGCTCGACTCGCGCACCGTCTCGGTGGTGGCGAGCGCCGAGACGCCCGAGTTCGCGAAGCGGATGGTGCTGAGCGCCCGCCGGCTGAGCACCGTCAACCGCGGGCGGCTCCTCGACGACCTCGCGGGGATCGGGACGGCCGCCTCCGCCCTGCGGCTGCCCGAGCTGGCGCGCGTCGCCGTGGACGACGCGGCCGGCACGTCGATCGCCTTCCTGGTGGCCGGCTCCACGCCGACCGCCGCTCAGCTGCGCGCGGCCGCGGCTCATTTCCCGCTCGGCGTCGACGTCGTGGCGATCGTGTGCGACGAGGGCGCCGTGCCGTCGCTGCGCCGGGTCGCGGACCTCAGCGTCCTCACGATCGGCTTCCTGGAGGACCTCCAGCACAGCCTCGCGAAACGGCTCGCGACATGAGCACGCGCCTACGGCCGGGTGGCGCCGCGGTGGACACGGCCTTCGCGCTGACCGCGGTGGGCCTGGCCGCCTGGTCGTTCTGGCCGGTCTACCAGTCGCCGGCCTTCGTCGTCCTGCTGGTCGCGACGCTGCTGCTCGGGGGAGCGGTGGCGGTTCTCGGCGCCGTGTTCCGCTGGCCGAGCATCGTCGTCGCGGGCCTCGTCGTCCTCGTCTACCTCGGGGCCGGCGTGCAGCTGGCGGTGCCGACGGCGGCGACGGCGGGCGGGCTGCTCCCGACGGGTGCGGGCTTCGTCGAGCTGGTGCGCGGGACCTGGCTGAGCTGGAAGCAGCTCGTCACGATCTCGGTGCCGGTCGGCTCGTACCAGGCGCTGCTCGTCCCGGCCTTCCTCCTCCTGCTGCTGACGACGGTCGTGACGGTCAGCATCGCGCTGCGGGCCCGGGTGCCCGAGGCGGCCGCGCTGCCGCCGGTGCTGCTCCTCCTGGCGGGCATCCTGCTCGGCTCGGGCACCGCCGCCGTTCCGCTGTGGCTCGTGCTCGGGCTGCTGGCGCTGCTGCTGGTCTGGCTGATCCGGTTCCGGCTCCGGAGGCGCTCCGCGGCGTTGCGGAGCCTCGGCGAGCAGAGCGGGCTCGCGGTGGAGACGCCGCGCGAGCGGCGCTCGACGGCGCTGCTGACCGGTTTCGGAGCGTTCGTCATGCTCGTCGGCGCCTCGGCCGTCGGCATCGCCGCCGCCGCGGTCGTGCCGCCGTCCGCCGACCGTCAGGTGGTGCGCACGGCGGTGGAGCAGCCGTTCGACCCCCGCGCCTACCCGAGCCCCCTGAGCGGATTCCGCGCCTACCTCGAGTCGCCGCGCGCGGACGAGCCGATGCTGACCGTCAGCGGCCTGCCCGCCGACGGCCGGCTGCGGATCGCCACGCTCGACACCTACGACGGCGTCACGTACTCGGTCGGCAGCGACGGCGCGACCAGCGCCTCCGGCTCCTTCACCCGTCTGCCGTATCGCCTCGACCAGTCCGGCGTGCGCGGGACGGAGCACCAGGTCACCGTCACGGTGCGCGACTACCGCGGACCGTGGGTGCCCGGCACGGGCCAGCTGCAGCAGATCGCCTTCGACGGGTCGGACGCGACGGCGCTGGAGGGCGCGTTCTTCTACAACGACGTGACCGGGACGGGCGCCGTCACCACCGCGCTGCGGTCGGGCGACCGGTACACGGCGGAGTCCGTCGTCAAGCCCGCGCTGACGGCGGCGGAGCTGCGGGACGTGGAGCCGGGTTCCGACGCCGTCCCGAAGCCGACCGTGCTGCCGGACGAGCTGGCCTCCACTCTGCAGAAGTACACCGCCGGGACGACGGGGGCGGGGCCCAAGCTGGCCGCGGCGCTCGCGGGCCTTGCCGAGAACGGCTACGTCAGCCACGGGGTGGGGGCGGATGAGCCGCCCAGCCGGTCCGGGCACGGCGCGGACCGCATCACCGAGCTGCTCACGGACGTCCCGATGCTCGGCGACCAGGAGCAGTACGCCGTGACGGCGGCGTTGATGGCGCGCCAGCTCGGCTTCCCGGCCCGGGTGGTGTTCGGCTTCGTCGCCCCCGCCGACGCCGCGTCCTCGGCCGAGGTGACGCTCACCGGCTCGGACGTCTCCGCGTGGATCGAGGTGCAGACCACCGACGGCTGGGTCACCGTCGACCCCACCCCGCCGCTGCGGCCCGTCCCGCCGAAGCAGCCGGACCAGCCCACCGAGATCACGCGGCCGCAGACGAACGTGCAGCCCCCGGTGGACGAGAACCCGCAGCAGAACGACGAGCCGCCGCAGGCGCAGGTGGACAGCGCGGACCAGCAGCCGCCGGACCCGCTGGTGGAGACGCTGCTCGCCGTGCTCGTCGCGATCGGCTGGACGGTGCTCGTG
>JAEWDJ010000426.1 GCA_023390155.1 Actinomycetes bacterium
CAGTCGCAGCAGATCGTCGGAGGGACGCGAGCTCGCGTCCATCCCCGAGCCGAGCAGCCAGGCCTGGACGCGCCCGCCGGCCGAGACGGCCTCGGGTCGGCGGCGCAGCACCTCCTCGGCCGCGCGCGGCGCGCCGAGGTAGCGGATCATTCCCACCCCGGTGCGGGCCGCGGCCTCCACCCCGAGCACCGCCGCGCCCGGGTAGCGGTCCGATCCGGTCACCACGCCGAGCACCCCGCGCGTGTACTTGTCGCTCCCCTCGCCGGGGACGGCGATCCACCTCGCGGCGTCGGACTCTCCCCAGGCCCTGGCCTGCGTTCCTTGCACCTCGCTCATGGCACCTCCTCCGACCACGATAGGTCGTCGGCCGCGATAGGTTGAGGGCATGGGCATCGCCATCCCGGGAAAGGTCGTGGTCTTCGACTACGGCGAGGTCATCTCCGTCACCCCCACCGACGCCGACCGGGCCGCGCTGGTCGAGCTGGCGGGCGGCGACCACGAGGTGTTCTGGCCGGCGTACTGGCGGCACCGCCACGATCTCGACCAGGGGACGCTCGGCATCCAGCAGTACTGGCGCGGCATCGAGCACGAGCTGGGCGAGCAGTGGGACGACGCGCGGATCCACCGGCTCTGGCTGGCCGACTTCCG
Organism: Actinomycetes bacterium; assembly: GCA_023390155.1. Classification (GTDB taxonomy): domain Bacteria; phylum Actinomycetota; class Actinomycetes; order Actinomycetales; family Microbacteriaceae; genus Leifsonia. The sequence goes on from JAEWDJ010000426.1 coordinate 649, forward strand.
CAGCTGGCTCTCCCTCGATCCGGGCACGCTGGAGGTGCTCCTCGATCTCAAGGCCGGCGGCACACGTCTGGCGCTGCTCTCGAACGCGGGCCGCGACTTCGGCTCGTATTTCCGGCACGGCACGCTCGGCGATCTGTTCGACCGCGTCTTCGTGAGCGGCGAGCTCGGGACGATCAAGCCGGACGCCGCCATCTTCCGGCACGTGCTGGAGGAGCTCGGCGTCACCCCGGCGCAGACCGTCTTCATCGACAACAAGGAGGAGAACGTGCGCGGCGCGGAGGCGCTGGGCATCGCCGGGCACGTGTTCACGACCGCGGCCGACCTCCGGGCATATCTCGAGGGCCTCGCGGCTTAGTACTCCACGATGACTACTCTCTTCGATCCGCTGACCGTGCGCGGCGTCACCGCCCGCAACCGCCTCTGGACCTCGCCGATGTGCCAGTACTCCGTGCTCGACCACTCCGGCATCCCGCAGCAGTGGCACCTCGTGCACCTGGGCTCCATCGCCGCGGGAGGCAGCGGCATCGTCTTCACCGAGGCCACCTCGGTCAGCCCGGAGGGGCGCATCTCGCCGCGGGACACCGGCATCTGGACGGACGAGCAGGCGGAGGCGTGGCGCCCGATCGTGGAGTTCGTCGCCGGCCAGGGCGCCGTCCCCGGCATCCAGCTCGCCCACGCCGGCCGCAAAGCGTCCAGCTGGCCGGCCTGGGGCTACGAGGACCGCACGGGTTCCGTCCCGCCCGAGGAGGGCGGCTGGCAGACGGTGGCGCCGTCGGCCGAGGCGTTCGGAGACCTGGACGCGCCGCTCGAGCTCGATCTCGCCGGGATCGACGCGATCGTGGACGACTTCCGCGCCGGCGCGCGGCGCGCGGTCTCGGCCGGCTTCCGCATCCTCGAGCTCCACGCCGCCCACGGGTACCTGCTGCACCAGTTCCTCTCGCCGCTCGCGAACCACCGCGAGGACGAGTACGGCGGCTCGCTCGAGAACCGCGCGCGGCTGCTCCTCCGGATCGTGGCCGCCGTCCGCGACGAGATCGGCGCCGACGTGCCCCTGTTCGTGCGCTTCTCCGGCAGCGACTGGGCTCCGGGAGGCTGGGACGAGCAGCAGACCGCGACCGTCGCCGGCTGGGCGCAGGAGGCCGGGGCCGACTTCTTCGACGTGTCGAGCGGCGGCATCCAGACCGGCATCCGCATCCCGATCGGGCCCGGCTACCAGGTGCCGTTCGCGGAGCACGTGCGCGCGTCGGCCGAGGTCGACGTGAGCGCGGTCGGCCTCATCACGACGCCGCAGCAGGCGGCGGACATCGTCGAGAGCGGCGCCGCGGACGCGGTGATGCTGGCGCGCGAGATCCTGCGCGACCCGCACTTCCCCCTCCGGGCCGCGCACGAACTCGGCGTCGACCTCGACTACTGGCCGCCGCAGTACCTGCGCGCGCAGTGGCGCTGATCGATCAGGCGGGCTGGGTCAGGCAGAGGTAGTTGCCCTCGCTGTCCCGGAACCAGGCCGACCGGCCCGTGTCGTCGGTGGCGATGGCGTCCTCGGTCTTCAACCCCGGGAAGTCGTAGTCCTCGAACTGCACCCCGCGTTCGCGCAGGTGGTCCCGCGCCTCGACGATGTCGGGAACGATCCAGCACATCGCGGTGTTCTGGGCGGTCCCCGCGTTCGCCGTCTCGTAGACGAAGATCTTGGCGTCCGTCCCGGTGCGGTAGCGCACGCCTCCCTCGGCCGTGTCCTCCGGCTCGAGCTCGAGCTTGTCGCGGTACCAGGCGATGGCCCGCTGCAGGTCCGAAGCAGGAAGGACGGAGTACGTCACACACGTCTCCAACATGAGAATTCCTCCTCTTCTTTCGGGCGGCATGCTACTCGCCGCCCGAGGAGTTGGGAGGGTGGAACGGGCAGTCTCGACCCGCCGGCTCAGGTGCGCCGGGTGGCGTCCTGCACCTCGCCGACGAGCTCCTCGATGATGTCCTCGAGGAACAGCACGCCCGCCGTCTCGCCCTCGGCGTCGACCACGCGCGCGAGGTGGCTGCCCGAGCGGCGCATGGTCGCCAGGGCGTCCTCGAGGTCGCTGTCGACGAAGACGGTCACCAGCCGACGGATGCGCTTGGCCGGGACCGGCAGCGCGAAGCCCGTCTCCTCCAGGTCGAGCACGTCCTTCAGGTGCAGGTAACCGGTCGGCTCGCCGTCCGAGTCGGGCACCACGTATCGGGAGAACCCGTGCTTGGCCACGGCCCGCTCGACGTCGGCCGGGGTCGGCGACGGCGGCAGCGACACGAGCGTGTCCGGGCGCACCATGACGTCGCGCACCTTCTTCTCGGTGAACTCGAACGCCGCCGTCAGCGCGCCGGTGCGGTCCATCAGCACGCCCTCCCTCGTCGACTGGCTCACGATGGTGGCCACCTCGTCGAGGGTGAAGGTGCTCGCAGCCTCGTCCTTCGGCTCGACGCGGAACAGGCGCAGGACGCCGTTCGCCGTCGCGTTCAGCGCGACGATGATCGGGCGCACGGCGCGGCCCACGGCCACGAGCGGCGGAGCGAGCAGCAGGGCGGCGCGGTCGGGCATCGAGAACGAGATGTTCTTCGGCACCATCTCGCCGAACACGACGTGCAGGAACGACACGAGCACGAGCGTCACGATGAACGCGACCGTGCCGATGACCTCCTCCGACCATCCCGTCGCGTGCAGCGGCACCTCCAGCAGGTGGTGGATGGCGGGCTCGGAGACGTTCAGGATGAGCAGCGAGCACACGGTGATGCCGAGCTGCGTGGTCGCGAGCATGAGCGTCGCGTGCTCCATCGCGTAGAGCGCGGTCTTGGCGCTGCGCTTGCCGCGCTCGGCGAGCGGCTCGATCTGCGAGCGACGCGCGGAGATGACGGCGAACTCGGCGCCGACGAAGAAGGCGTTGACCAGCAGCAGCACCACCAGCCAGACGATGCCGGCCCAGTCACTCATGGCGGGCCCCCTCTCCGTCCGGGGCGGCCACCGGGTCGGGCGTGTACCGGATGCGGTCCACGCGCCGCCCCTCCAGGCGCTCGACCCGCAGGGTCCCGCCCTCGATCGCGACCTCGTCGCCCACCTTCGGCAGGCGGCCGAGCTCGTTCATCACGAACCCGGCGACGGTCTCGTACGGACCCTCCTCGGGCACGCTGACGCCGGCGCGCTCCTCGAGCTCGTCGGGGCGCAGGATGCCGGGGAAGGTGATCGAGTCGCGTCCGCGGACCACACCCGCGCGGGTGCGGTCGTGCTCGTCCGCCACCTCGCCGACGATCTCCTCGACGAGGTCCTCAAGCGTGGCGATGCCCGAGGTCCCGCCGTACTCGTCGACGACGACCGCCATCTGGTAGCCGCGGCCGCGGAGCTCGCCGAGCAGCGTCTCCAGGCTCATCGTCTCCGGCACGCGCAGCGCATCCGTCTGCAGGGCCGACACCGGGACCTTCGCGCGGCGCTCGCGCGGCACGGCGACGGCCTGCTTGACGTGAACGAAGCCGACGACGTCGTCCACGTCCTCGTCCACCACGGGGAAGCGTGAGAAGCCGGAGGTGCGGGCCAGGCCGATCACGGCCTCGGCGGGATCGGTGCGGCGGACGGTCTCGATGCGCGGCCGGGGCGTCATCACATCGGAGGCGTTGCGGGACGAGAAGGCCAGCGTGCGGCTGAGCAGCGTCGCCGTGTCCTCTTCCAGCACGCCGGCACTCGCGGAGCGCCGCACCAGCGACGACAGCTCCTCCGCCGTGCGCGCGCCGGACAGCTCCTCCTTCGGCTCGATGCCGAGCATGCGGAGGAAGCCGTTCGCCGTGCCGTTGAGCAGGGCGATGAACGGCCGGAACACCGTCGTGAACACCGTCTGGAACGGGATCACGAGCTTCGCCGTCGCGATCGGCAGCGCCAGCGCGAAGTTCTTCGGCACGAGCTCGCCGAGGATCATCGACAGGAGCGTCGCCACCGTGATCGCCACCACGGTCGCGATCGGCGTCACGGCCCCCTCGGGCAGTCCGGTCGCGAGCAGCGGTCCGCGCAGGAGCGCGCTCATCGCCGGCTCCATCGTGTATCCGGTCAGCAGTGTCGTCAGCGTGATGCCGAGCTGCGCGCTGGAGAGGTGGGTCGAGGTGATCTTCAGCGCCGCGATCGTCATCCCGAGGCGGGACTCGCCACGGGCGCGGCGCGCCTCGAGGTCGCCGCGGTCGAGGTTCACGAGCGCGAACTCGCTCGCGACGAAGAGGCCGGTGCCGACGGTGAGCAGCAGACCGACGCCGAGGAGGAGCCACTCAGTGAGCACGGTGGTCACCCCGCACACGCCGTACCGGCGGACTCGGGAGCTGGAATGGGCTACAAGAAGGAGGGTCGTCCATTTCCCGGTCAGTATAGCGGCGCGGTCTGCGAGGCATCGCAGTGGATCCGGGGCGGATTCCCAGCAAGCCCATCAGCCCGCCATAGTCGCCGCGCAGCGACCGATCCCACAGTGACCTCAGCACCCACCGAGAGGATCCGTCATGACCACCGCCGTCCCGAACGAAGGCGCCCCCGCCGCGGGCTGGAACCAGCCCGTGCCGCCGCAGCAGGCGTACCCGCAGGCGCCGCAGCAGCCGCCGACGCAGCAGCAGTATCCGTCGCAGGCGCATCCCCAGCAGCCCTGGCAGCCGCCCGCTCCCCCGCGCCCGGCGGCCTCCGGCAGCGTCCTGCGTCGCTGGCCCGCCTGGGCCCAGAACACCGCGCTCGCGGTCGGCGCGGTCGCCGTTCTCGTCGTCGTCTTCTTCGCCGGGTACTTCACCGCCCACGCCGTCGACGCCGGCCAGCGCGGCGGCTTCGGCACCACCCAGGACTTCGGTCCGCGCCAGTTCGGCGGAGGCAACGGAGGCTTCGGCGGGTCCGGCACCGGCGGCTCGCTCCAGCAGGGCGACGGGTCATAGGCAGCGTCCGCGCAGGCCGCACGGAGGCCGATGCCGTTCACACGGGAATCGGCCCCCGCGCCCACGGCATCGTGCACTGAGTTCCGTTCCACCGGCCTCGGATGCCGCATCGTCTCTGCATGCGCATCCAGATCGACTTCGACGCCGTCAGCGACGCGGCCTCCGTGCTCACCGGCGCGGCGGTCGCGCCCCTGCCGGACACCGCCGCGACCGGCCGGGCACCGGTGGACCACGCTCTCGAACGGGTGCGGGACCGCTGGCGGGCGGATCCGCTCCCCCAGGACGTCAACGAGGCCGGCGCGCGGCTGAGCGCCTCCGCCGCCGACCTCCGGAACACCGAGGACGCGGCCGTCGCCGGCCTCCGCTCGATCGAAGCGACGCTGGGATGACCGGGCTCACCTCCTCGACACGAGCGAACCAACTGGTTCCGGGCGATGTCGCCGTCGTCCGGTCGGAGGCCGACCTCCTCAACGCCCGCAGTTGCGACTACGACGAACTCGATGGCGCGCTGCGGACGTCGGTGATGCGCGCCGACTGGTCAGGCCGGGCGGCCGACGCGTTCGCGGACTGCGTCACGGCGCTGCGCAAGCGAGTGCAGCGCGCGTCGGACGACTTCGCCCGCGGGAGCAGCGCGGTCGCGATGTTCTCCCACACGCTCGAGTGGGGGCAGGGCGAGGCGCAGCGCGCCCTCGAGCTCTGGCGCACGGCGGACGCGGCGGAGCGGGCGTCCGGCCTCCCCCCTTCGCCGCTGGCCGATCCGCTGACGTCCCGTCTGGTCCCTGCGGAATCGTCCGACAAGCGTCGCGCGCGACTCATCCTGAGCGACGCGGTCGAGGCGGTGGACGCGGCGGAGCGCGCAGTCGTCGCCGCCCTCCGCGAACTCGCGGCGTCCGTTCCGCGACCGTTCTTCCCCGCGTCCCCTGCCCGCACAGCCGCGGCGACCACCGGTGGAACAGCACTGCTGGCGGCGCTGACCGCCCTCTATGGAGCGAACCTCGGCCTCTTCCTCGCGCGTCACCCGGACCTCGCGGCGGAGCTCGCGGCCCTCGGCGCACCGACGATCGCCCGGTGGTGGGCGACGCTGTCCGACGCCCAGCGCGCGGAGCTGATCCGCCGGATCCCCATCGTCATCGGCACCACTGAGGGGATCCCCTATCGGGATCGCGACGCGGCGAACATCTCCCGCTTGCGGGAGTTGCTCGCTGCGGCCGACGGTGAGTGGACCCGCTGCCTGTCCGAGCGAGACGCCATCGGCGCGAAGGCGGCCGAAGACCGCGTGAAGGCGTTGACGTTCCTGGTGGAGCGGTTCGCCGGCGGCCAAGGACCTGGTCGTGAGCCGCCCGAGTTCCTCATCGCCCTGGACACGTCGACGACCGGCCTCCCCCTCGCGTCCATCGTCGTGGGCGACATCGACGCGGCGACCACCGTCAACTGGTACGTCCCCGGAATGAACTCCAGCCTCCTGGAGGCGCAGAACCACCTGCGGGCGGTGACGAGCCTGAACTTCCGGGACCCTGCCAGCGCCACGGTCCTGTTCCTCGGCTACGAGAGCCCGAAGCTCCCGACCCTCGATGTTCTGGGAGAGGCCCACGCCCGCGCCGGTGGCGCGAACCTCGCGGATGCCCTCACCGGCTACAACGCGGTGCGCGATCAGGCGGGTGTCGACTCGCAGTTGAATGTCATCGGTCACTCCTACGGAACCACGACCGTCGCCTATGGCCTCGACGGGCGCGACCTCCGCGTCGACAACGTCATCCTCGTCGGCTCGGCCGGGATCGACCCGTCCATCTCCGCCGCCGACCTCAAGGCACATGGCGGCGTCTTCGCCACGGAGGCACGGCAGGATCACGTCGCCGACATCGGGCGCACCACCGGGCGCATCGACCCCACCCGAACAGGCTTCGGTGCCACCACGTTCAGCTCGGACGGCGCCGTGCTGCCGGACGGGACGGTCTTGGAAGCCGTCACCGGGCATGACGCCATCGGCGGGAGCGAGCGCGACGACCACAACCACTACTTCGGACGGAAGACGGAGACGATGAGAAGAATCAGAGACATCCTTCGCGATCAAAGCTCCTTCGGATGAGCACCGACGATCGGCCCCGGATCGCCGCGGTCCGGTCTCGTCGGGTACCGTCTCGCATCCGCTACATCATCGTCGTGGCCTCGCTCCTGCTCACCGGATGCAGCTACGTCAACACCGAGATCGAGCCTCTCGAGTTCCGCCCCGATGTGAAACTCACTCCAGCCCAAGCCCGCGCCGACCTCGCCCGTCGCCAGGACCAGGTCCAGGAGCTGCTCGGCGGGCTGTGGATGAACATGGACAACTTCATCGCGACCTCGTGCGGCGACCGCCAGGGCTTCTACTACTACGGAGGTCGAAACAGGGACACACCGGTGACCGACCGCGCCGAGACGGCGGCGAAGGTCACCACGTGGTGGAAGGAGCACGGCTATGAGGTCTCTTACGCGAAGTACGGCGACGAATACACCCTCGGGGGCGACGCCGAGAACGGCACCTCCATCGTCCTTTTCCTCGACAGCGACCGCACCTGGATGTCCACCGACGGCCCCTGCGTCCCGGGCGATGGGGCGAAGATCGGTGAGGAGGACTTCGTGAAGAAGCGCAACACGTTCAACCGCACGCCCACGCCATGGCCCACGCCATGGCCCGCCGAGACCGACCGTCCCCGGCGCTCACCCACTCCTACGCCCGAGCCGCCAGCATCGTCTCCATGAGCCGAATCTCCGACTCCTGGCTCGAGATGACCCCGTCGGCGAAGGTCCGCACGGTCGGGTTGGAGCTGCGGGCGAGGACCGCCTCGGCCATCTCGATGGCGCCGCGGTGGTGGGCGATCATCAGGGTCAGGAACTCGCGTTCCGCCTCCACGCCCGACGCCCCGCGCAGCTGCTCGATCTGAGCGGGTGTCGCGAGGCCGGGCATCGGCTCGCCGGGCGTGTGCGCGGCCGACCCGTGGTCGTGGACGCCGGCGGTCTCGCCGACCGTCGCCGGTCGGGTCATCCAGGTCATCGACGGCTCGGCGGCGGCCTGCGGGAGGCCCCAGCCGGTCAGCCAGCCGTAGAGCTGGCCGGACTGCTGGCTCTGGGTGGTCGCGATGTCGTAGGCGAGCAGCCGGGTCTCCGGATCGTCGGTGCGGTCGCGGACGATCATCGCGAGCTCGACGCCCTGCTGGTGGTGCTCCTGCATGTCGCGGGCGAAGCCGGCCTCGGAGCTCGTCGAGCCCGGGGT
>JAEWDJ010000448.1 GCA_023390155.1 Actinomycetes bacterium
GTGGGGAGGCGTCTAGACCCGGCGGCGAGGTGTCTCGGCCGGGCGGGAGGCGCGGCCCGGGACGTCACGGGCCGACGGTACCGGAGTGCCGGCGCAGGCGATGCCGACTCACCACGGCACGCGGGTCCCGTCCCACGACCACAGCGCGCCGGTCGGGCCGTCGTCGGGGAGCAGGGCGAGGCGCACCGCGCCCGTCGCGGCCTCGGCGGGGTCGCCGCCGACGGACATGCCGGGCACCAGGTTGGTGCGGCGGAGGCCCGGCGCGAGGGCGTTGACCTTGGTGCCGTCGCCGAGGGCCTGGGCGGTGAGGAGGGTGACGGCGTTGACTGCGGTCTTCGACGAGCGGTAGGCGAGACCGCCGCCGCGCACGGCGTGCCAGTCGAACTGGGGGTTGGGTCCGCCGTTCCAGGTGAGGGAGCCGGTCCCGCTGGAGACGTTGACGATGCGCGGGTGCGCCGAGCGCCCGAGCGCGGGGAGGAACGCCTGGGTGACGGCGATCAGGCCGAAGACGTTGGTCTCGTAGGCGGCGCGGAGCTGCGCGAGGTCGGTGGACCGCACGTCCTCGCCGCCCGGGTTCACGCCCGCGTTGTTGACCAGGATGTCGAGGTCGCCGACGCGCTCCGCCGCGGCGGCGATGGAGGCGTGGTCGGTGACGTCGAGCTGGACGGCGCGCACCGAGGGTCCGAGGCGTGCGGCGGCGTCGGATCCCTTCCGCGGATCGCGGGCGCCGATCCACACGGTCAGGCCGCGCTCTGCCAGCTGGCGGGCGATGTCGAAGCCGATGCCGCTGTTGCCGCCGGTCACCAGTGCGACGGTGCCGGGAGCGGGAGCCGCGGGGTCGGCCGGAAGGGTCGCTGTCTCTGTCATGGAATCTCCAACTCCAACGATGTGGTTGGAATCGTACGCCGGCCTCACGTCAATGTCCAACGCTCGCGTTGGTAATCTGGCTCCGTGGCATGGGACACGGAGGGAACACGGCGCCGACTCCGGGAGGCGGCGCTCGCGGAGTTCGCCGAGCGGGGGCTCGACGGCACGACCGTCGCGGCGATCGCCGCCCGCGCGGGCGTCAACAAGGAGCGCCTCTACAGCTACTTCGGCGACAAGAAGGCTCTGTGGGATCTCGTGCTCTCGACGGAGCTCGAACGCCTGGCCTCGGCGGTCGCGCTGACCGGCGCCGGACTGGACGACATCGGCGAGTTCGCGGGGGCGACCTTCGACTACCACGCGGCGCATCCCGAGCTGGGGCGGCTGCTGCAGTGGGAGGGCCTGCAGGGCGGCCCGCCCGCCGACGCCGCGGGGCGCACGACCCACTACCGCGAGAAGGTGGAGCGCTTCGCGGCGGCCCAGCGCGACGGACTCCTCGACCCGGGGCTGGAGCCGGCGCACCTGGTCTTCGCGCTGATCGCACTGGCGGCGTGGTGGCAGACGGTCCCGCAGCTCGCCGAGATGGTGACGGGCGCCGGGCCGGACGACGCGGACGAGCGCGCGCGCCGCCGCCGGTTCGTCGTGGAGGCCGCGCGGCGACTGGCGTCTCCGGCGCGGGGCTGACGGGATCTCCCGCCCGGCGGCTACACGTACAGCTCGATGTCCACGACCCGGTTGCCGCCCGCGTTCTTCGCGGAGTACATGGCCTGGTCGGCGACACGGATGAGGTAGTCGGGGTTCCAGCCGTGACCGCCGGGGCGGGCGATGCACATGCCGATGCTGGCCTGCACGGCGGCGCCCGCGGGGAGGTCAGAATAGGGGGCCTCGATGCTGGCGCGGATGCGCTCGGCGATCTCGTGAGCGACCTCGGCGTCGGGCACCTCGCAGACCACGACGAACTCGTCGCCGCCGTAGCGGGCCACGAAGTCCTCGTGGCGGACCGAGGCCTGGAGGCGGTCGCCGACGCGGCGGAGCAGCTGGTCGCCGACGTGGTGGCCGAGCTCGTCGTTGACGGCCTTGAAGCCGTCGAGGTCGATGAAGAGCGTCGCCATGAGCGCGTGCGAGACCTGCGCCGACGACACGAGCTGAGTCTCCAGGAGGCGGCGGTTGGGGAGGCCGGTGGTCTCGTCGTGCATGGCCGCGTGCTCCAGCTGCCGCTGGAGGCGCAGGGTCGTCGCGGCCTGGCCGGCCTGGCCGGCGAGGGCGTCGGCCAGCGGGGCGGCCTCGCGGTCGAATCGGCGGGGGTGCAGGAAGAAGCAGACGAAGACGCCGAAGACGATGGCGTCGTGGCGGATCGGGGCGACGAGCACCGCATCCACCGCGGCCGTGCGCATGGCCTCGCCGAGGCCGGGGGCGAGCGCGTCCGCCTGCGCTGCGTCGCTGATCGTGACGACGTGGCGCTCGTCGGCGACGCGCTCGATGAGCGCGCGGGCGGGCGAGCGGTCGGCAAGCGGATCCGTGCCCGCTGCGAGGGCGAGCGAATCGCCGCCGTCGGCCACGAGGAAGACCGCGGACTGCTCCGCCTGGTACGACCGCGCGACGGTGTTCGCGAGGATCTCGGCGAGCTCCGCCTCGGTCGCCGCATCCGAGAAGGCGATGGAAGCGTCGATGATCAGCTCGAGCCGGTTGCGCGTGCGGACTTCGAGCGCGCGGTCGCGCGAGAGGCGGCCCTCCCGGATGGTCGGCTCGGTCGCATCCAGCAGCACGACGAGCTCGCCGTCGCCGGAGGGAGCGCGGCTCGCGAGCACCGGCCGCCGGGAGCCGTCGACGTGGGCGATGGTGTCGAAGCCGTCGTCTCGGGAGCGGAGGACGTCGCTCAGCGGACGGCCGACGAGCTCCTGCTCCCCGGCCCATCCCGCGAACACGGCGTTGCCGTCGACGATGCGGCCGGCGGCGTCCAGGCGGACGACGGCCGCGGGCAGCGCATCGGGGTCCAGCACGTCCACGGCACTCCACTCGATTCGAGACAGCCGCGAGGCGGCGATAAGGACGACCGTATAGCAACCACGGCCGGCGTCAAGCGGGCGCGCGCCCTCCGTTCGGGTGCACCGCGCCCGCGGGGCGTCGCCCAGGGAGGCGCTGTTCCGATTCGCACAGTGCCACTTGTTCGCATAGTATGCAAACTATGTTGATCCGTCTGCAGGAGTCGTCGCCGGCGAGCTTCGCCGAGCAGATCACCGGCCAGATCCGGCTCGGGATCGCGCGCGGCGAGATCGTGCGCGGCGAGAAGCTGCCGTCGGCCCGCGAGCTCGCGGCGTCGCTCGGCGTGAACATGCACACCGTGCTGCGCGCCTACGACACCCTGCGCGAGTCCGGGATCATCGACCTCCGGCGCGGTCGCGGCGCGGTCGTGATCGGCGGGGACGTGCCCGAGGTGCGGACGCTGCTCGACGCGCTGACCGCGCTCGTCGGCGACGCGGGGCGCCTGGGCATCTCGACGACGGAGCTCTCGGCACTGATCAAGGGGATGGCGTGATGGCGAAGACACGGGCGGCGATCGTGGTGGCGCTGCTGCCGCTGCTGGCACTGGTGATCGCGGCGCTGACGCTCGGGCCGCGACTCGGCGACGAGGTGGCCTCGCACTGGTCGGGCGACGCCTCCACCCCGGACGGCTTCGCCTCCACCTGGGGGTCGTTCTGGGTGCTCGCGGGAGTCACGGCGGTGCTCACCGCGGCCGCGATCGTCGGGATCGCGCTCGCCGGCCACCCGCGGGTGTCGCGCCTCTGGGTCGCGCTCGCCGTGCTGACGGCCGGGTCCACGGCGAGCGCCTGGATCGCCACGGCCTGGGCGACGGCCGACGCCGCCTCCCCGGCCGAGGCCTCCCTCGGCGGG
>JAEWDJ010000458.1 GCA_023390155.1 Actinomycetes bacterium
TCCTGTAGTCTACCTTGCTGCACGGGGCGGTCGCGAGGCCCGTGGGCGAATCCGCCGCCGAGCGCGGGTCGACCACCGCGGCGGCGCCGAACGCGAGCGCGGTCTCCCGGCGCTCCGCCACCGGGTCGCTCACGACCACGCGGGCGCCGGCCTCCGTCGCCATCGCGGACGCGGTCAGACCGAGCATCCCGGCCCCGGCGATGAGCACCAGGGAGCCGTCGAGCGGCACGATCTCGGCCGCGGCCTCCAGCGCCGCGGCGACGGTCGCCGTCGAGCAGGAGGCGGGCGCGAGCACGGCCGCCGGGAGGTCGTCGGGCGCGGCCACGATCGGCGTGCCGTCGAGGATGTGCGTGTGCGTGGCGAACCCGCCCGACAGCTCCCAGCCGCGGCGCATGCGCTCGTGGCCGTACTTCTGCAGGGTCAGGCACTTCTGCGGGAGGCCGCGGCGGCACCGGGCGCAGCGGCCGCACGGCACGGCGACCGACCACACCACGCGCTCGCCGAGCGACACCCGGTGACCGTCGGTGGTCTTCGCGCCACCACGGCCGAGCGCCACCACGCGACCGACCTGCTCGTGCCCGAGCACCAGCGGGGTGGACGCGGAGCGGTGCCCGAGCACGGTCTGCACGTCGGACCCACAGACGGTCGCGAGCTCCACTTCCACCAGCACGTCGCCGGGCGCGAGCCGCACCCCGGGCACCGCGACCGCCTCGTGCCGGTGCCCCTCCCCCGGCCACACCATCGCGGTCGCCGAGGGGTAGGCGCTGACGCCCATCCCGAGACTCGCCGGCGGGGCCACGACGCGCGGGGTCACCGCCTTGAGGGTCACCGGTGGGCCGGCCGGGGGGTGCTGGTGCTGCGGGCGGCGGCGCTGTCGTCTCCAACGACACTGTCGGCGACGGCCTTGTCGGCGGCGGCGGGCGCGGCGGCGGCGTCGAGATCGTCGTCGAGGTCGTCGAGGTCGTCGTCGTCCTCCAGCGCGTCGAGGTCCTCCAGGTCGTCGTCCGCGTCGTCGTCGAACTCGGCATCGTCCGCGTCGTCGAAGCCGAGCAGCTCGGCGAGGTCGGCCACGCTGTCCACCACGGCGTCCGCTCCGGCGTCGAGGAGGGTGCGCTCGTCGTGCGAACCGGTCAGCACCCCGACCGCCAGCCCGGCGCCCGCGGCGATGCCGGAGGCGATGTCGCTCGCGGTGTCGCCGACGACCACCATGCCGTCGACGGAGGTCGCACCCGTGCGCAGGAGTGCCGTGAGCGGGAGGTCGGGGCAGGGGCGGCCGCGCCCGGCGTCCTCGGCGCTCAGGGCGATGTCGGCGAGGTCCGTCCAGCCGAGGCGGTCGAGGACGAGGTCGAGCGTGGCACGCGAGAAGCCGGTCGTGAGCGCGACCGCGACGCCAGCCTCCCGGAGCAGGCGGACGAGATCCTCGGCCCCCGGGATCGGGCGGATCCCCTCGGCCGCGACGAGCTCCGCGTAGGCGGACTCGAACAGGGCGTTGGCGTGCTCGGCCTGGTCGTCGTCCCCGGTCAGCGAACGGAAAACGGCGACCTTCGACTGGCCCATCGTCCGCTGCACGTAGGCGAGGGTGCGCTCCCGTTCCTGCGGCGTCGCGGCGATGCCCGCCTCCTCCGCCGCCCGCACGAAGGCGCGCTCGACCAGGCCGTCGTCGGCGACGGTCGTTCCGGCGAGGTCAAGCACGACGAGCTCGAGGTCCGCGAGCTCGTCGTCCTCCTCGGGCTCGATGATGGCGGTGTCGTCGAACTCGCTGGTGATGCGGCCGTCAGGGGTCACGGTGGAGCCTTTCTCGTTCGGTGCAGACGTCAGTGAGCGCGTGCGCCGGCCGTGGCCAGCACGCCGGGGGTGGAGGCGAACAGCTCGTCGACGACACGGTCGGCGAGGCCCAGCCCGGTGGTCATCCCGATGCCGGTCGTCACCGAGACGACCCGGACCTCCGGCTGCGGCGCCGCGACGAGGAACTCGTCGGGAGCGGACGCGTAGACGCCCTGCCAGCGCTCGCGCACGCGCATCCTGTCGGTCCCGAACAGGGCGCGGGCCCGCTCCAGCAGCAGCTCGAACGCCTCCTCCGCCTGGAACGGCACCACATCGGGCCCGAGATGGTGGGTGTCGCCGACCAGCAGCGTCCCGTCGGGACGCTGCGTGACCATCTGGTTGACGTCGAGGGCCGCGAGCGCGGGATGCTCGGCCGCCAGCCGTTCCCGCAGCGTGTCCGCACTGGGGGTGCGGGCGAAGCCCGGGTAGCGGACGAGCGACCACCCCGTCAGCAGCGGCGCCGAGAGCGGATGGTCGAGCTCGGCTTCCACCAGCATCATGTCGAGGGCGCACCGCACCATCCCGTGCGCCTCCGCCACCCCGGGGAAGAGCTGCTCGACGTCGTGGTTCACCGCCACGATGATCGCGTCGGCCGCCAGCCGTCCGCGGGAGGTGTGGACCGTCCCGGTCTGGACGCCGCCCACCGCGGTCTGCCAGTAGAAGTCGACACCGTGCGCGTCGAGCCAGCGCACGATCGCGGGCGCCGCCTCCCGCGGGTCCACCTGCAGGTCATCGGGCAGGAACGCACCGCCCACGGCGACACCGTCGGCCACCGGGATGCGCTCGCGCACCTCGGCCGGCGTCAGCATGCGCACCTGGCGGCCGCCGCGCTGCTCCCGGAACTCCTCGAGCACGGCGAGCTCGTCGGGCGCCTGCGCGACGACCACACTGCCCGACTCCCGCACCCAGAAGCCGGCCTCCGGCGCCAGCGTGAGCCACAGCTCCCGCGCCAGCTCGGCATACGCACGCGCCTCGCCGTCCTGCCCGGTCACGCACAGGTGGCCGAAGTTGCGGACGGAGGCGCCAAAGGGCCCCGACGCGCGATCCAGCACGGCGACGGTCAGCCCACGCCGCAGCGCCGCGACGGCATGCCCGAGGCCGACGATGCCACCGCCGACGACCGCCAGATCGTAATGCCTGCCCATAGCGCCCCTCCTGTAGCGCACACGCTAGG
>JAEWDJ010000112.1 GCA_023390155.1 Actinomycetes bacterium
CGCCTGCACCGTGCTCACGGTCGAGAAGCTGACCGGGCTCGACATCCCGTACGCCGGCGTCATCGAGTTCGACGGCGTCATCGAGATGTCGAACGCCGTCGGCGGCGTGCCGGTCTGCGTCGCGGGCGACATCGAGGACCCGTACACCGGCCTGAACGTCAAGGCCGGTCAGAACACCCTCGAGGGCGCGCAGGCGCTCGCGTTCCTGCGCACGCGCCACGGCGTCGGCGACGGCTCCGACCTCGGCCGCATCAGCAACCAGCAGGTGTTCCTCTCCTCGCTCGTGCGCACGATCAAGAGCGCTGACACCCTGACGAACCCGCTCAAGGTCTACGGCCTCGCGAAGGCCGCGGTCAGCAACATCCAGCTCTCCTCGAGCCTCCAGAACGTGACCACCATCGCCTCCATGGCGGTGGCCCTGAAGGACATCGACATCAGCAAGGTCGTCTTCGTCCAGTACCCGAACCACTACGTCGACGGCGGCGTCGCTCCGACGGTGGACGCGGCCGACACCCTGATGAACGCGCTGAAGAACGACCAGCCCGTCACCCTGACCGGCGACACCGGCATCGGCTCGCAGGCCGACCCGAACGCCCCGGCCACGCAGGCCCCGGCGACCCAGGCTCCCGCGACGCAGGCTCCCGCCGCGCCCTCGACGGATGCCCCCGCCGACGGTTCCACCGGCGGCACCACGGACGCCTCGGCCGGCGGCTCCGTCGAGCTCCCGTCCGACGTGCACGGCCAGACCGCCGCCCAGTACACCTGCTCCAAGCCCTTCGAGGACTAGCCAGCCCGCGCGCGTCCCCCGAAGTTCACGTTGTTGCGGTCATTCCAGCCCGGATGACCGCAACAACGTGAACCTCGCCGAAGGGGCGGTCGGCGGGTGCGCCCGGTAGAATCGGGCGACGCCGGTCCGCCGGCGCCAGGAGGGCTGTCCGAGCGGCCGATGGAGCCAGTCTTGAAAACTGGTGGGCAGAAATGTCTCGTGGGTTCGAATCCCACGCCCTCCGCCACAGGAGCATCTCAGCCCCGGGCCTCCTGCACGTCCCGCGCCTTCAGGGTGCGGTACGTGGTGACGGGATGGGTGCCGAGCACGATCTTGCCGCGTGAGTGGAGGTTCCCCAGGTCGTCGTAGGCGGTCGCGATGTCATCCAGCGGGTAGTAGCCCGAGATGAGCAGCGTGAACGCCCGATCCTCGGCCAGGGCGGCGAGGCGCCCCAGTTGGGCGGTCCCGTGGGCGACGGACTCGGGGTCGTCCCGGAGCAGGCGGAGCTCGGTCTCCCGGCGGTCGGCGCTCGAGCGGTAGCGCGTCGGCGGCACGCCCAGCGCGTCGGCGACGGCGCGGTCGTCCTGCCCCCAGTTGTCGATCAGCGCCGTGACGCCGTCGGGCGCGAACGCGCGGATCCGCTCCTCGAGACCGTCGCCGTAGGTCACCGGCTTGATGCCCAGCTGCCGGAGGTAGTCGAAGTTGCGCTCACCGCACGTGCCGATGACGCGGGCGCCACGGTGCTTGGCGATTTGGGCCTCGATGCTCCCCACCCCGCCGGCCGCCGCCGTGACGACCACGGTGTCACCCGGCCCGATGCGGAGGTCGTCGAGCGTGTCGAGCGCGGTGACACCGGCCAGGTACAGCCCGCCCGCCACCTCCCAGGAGACGTGGGCCGGCTTCGCGACGAGTGCCTTGGCGGAAGCGACGACATGCCGAGCGTGAGCGCCCTGACGCACATGGCCGATCACCTCGTCGCCCGTGCGGAACCGGCCGTCCGCGTCCCCGGTCACGACGATCCCCGCGAAGTCGCTCCCCGAGCCGCGCGGGAACGGCTCGTCCGTCCACGTCGTCTCGCGCCCGCTGCGGATGAACCCGTCGATGTGGCTGATGCCCGTCGCGATCACCTCGACCAGCACCTCGCCCGGTCCCACCGGGGGCATCGGGCGCGTCCGTTTCGTGAGGACATCGGTCCCGCCCGTGCGGTCGTACTCCACGACCATCGTCTCGTCCCGCTTGTTCATCGTCGGCCTCCTTCATCGACAAGCCGTCCGTCACGACGACGATAAACCTAGCCAGGCGAGAATCTCTACTTTCTACATTGATTTCACGGGCATCCGCTTCTCGAAAGAAGTTTCCCGAGAAGTGGCGTCATAGACCGCAGCATCTGCGGTCTGATAGGTGTGCCTGCTTCATTTCACAGTCTTGTCTCACGTATCTCACGTGCCTCCCTCATCGCGTCCGCCGCCCTGCTCGCGACGCTCAGCCTCACCGCGGTCGCAGGGCCGGCGCCGGCGTCGGCCGCGCCCGCGCATTCCCCGTGTCCGGCGGTCTCGGCGGTTTCGTCGTGCGACGCGGACGGCGACACGATCCCGGACACGGTGGAGCGCGTGGTCTCGGGATCGGCGACCGGGGCGACGGGCCGGGAGGACACCGACGGCGATGGGGTCCCGGACTGGACGGAGACGATGGCGTGCGGGAGCGTGTCGTGCGCATCGCCGGCGAAGGACTCGGTGGGGGACGGGATCCCGGATTACGCGCGGGTCCTGGCCTGCGGATCGGCGACGTGCTGGACGGACAACCGGGATGTCAACGCCGGCGGGGTGCCGAAGTGGGCGTCCGTCGTCATCTGCGGCACGACCGACTGCGCGACCGGGCATGAGGACTACGACGGCGACGGCGTCTCCGACGCGGTTCAGCTGGCCGCGTGCGTCACCTCCCGTGATCTCCTCGCGTCGACCGGGTCGTGGCTGCCGATCGGCCTGATCGTCGCGATCTCGGGCGGCCTGATCGTGACCGGTGTCGTGCTGGCGCGTCGGCGTGGTCTGTTCGCCGCCGCGGTGGCGACGGGAAGCGCCGCCTGATGCGCGGGGCGACGCGGCGGGGCTTGCTCCCCGCTCGCACCACCGGCGCGCGTGCGCGGAGGGTCGTGACCGCGACGATGGCGGCGGTCGCATTGACCCTGGTCGGCACGGTGACCCCGGCGCAGGCATCTCCGCAGGAGCTCGCCCGCCGCACGGCGGCCGCGACGCTCGCAGAGGTGCGAGCAGCCGCGGCCGTGCAGGAGCGGCGGGTGGAAGCAGAGACGAAGACCCCGGATCCGGCGGCGACCGGGCAGGTGGACCCGGAGAAGGCCTCCACCATCACCGCCGACCGGTTGGGCGCGTCGGTGACCTTCTCCGGCGAGAAGATCGACAGCCCGGTGACGGTGGCGGTCGGGGCAGCGCCGAAGAACGCGCTGAGGGCCGCGCGGGCAGAGCAGCCGGCCGACGGGACCCCGGTGTCCGACCCGGTGGAGATCACCGCGACCGACGACACCGGCAAGCAGGTGACCCGGTTCCCGGCCACGACCACGAACACGCGGGGCGGCGGGGACGACGGGCCGGTCGTCTCGGATGTGATCCCCGGCGTCGCGCTCGAGCTGAAGCCGGACATGGACCTGGTGAAGGCGAACGACCTGAACCCGGCGACGCTGCAGATCTACACCCGCGAGACCGCCGGCGACCCGTGGACGGCGCTGCCGTCGTACTACGACGCGAAGGCCGGGGTGGTGAAGGGCGAGTCGACCCATCTCTCGCAGTTCGTGGTCATCGGCATCCCCTTCCCGCTTCCGGCGCGGCCGGTGATCGTGCTGGACCCGGACAACGACGAGGGGCACGTGACCACTCCGGCGCCGCCGGTGTCCGAGCTCTCGTACAACATCCAGCTGGCGCAGAAGGTGAGCGCCCGACTGCAGCAGGACTGCCAGGCGAGCGTCGTGATCACCCGGCAGGATCCGGCTGTCCCGTTCATCAGCCGCGAATCGCGGGCAGGCATCGCCGCCGCAGCGGACCCGGCGCTGACGCTCGGGATCGGTTTCAACACGAACCAGGGGACCGCCTGGGGCAGCGCCAACACGGGTGGCTCGCAGGTCTACTCCCGAGGCGCCGCCGCGGACAACGCGGTGTCGGATTCCCTGGTGAACGTCCTCCCCGCCTACACGACCCGCCCGGCGAAGAACATGGGCGACAACGGCAACTTCCCGGGCGACGAGTTCGCCGGACTGCCGAACGCCTTCACGCACCTCGAGGCCCTGTTCCTCGATCACAACTTCGACCGGCCGGTCGTCGACAACGGGATGAACGCGATCGCGGATGGCGTGCTGACCGGTCTCGGCGTCTATCTGGAGTCGCAGGGCTTCGACTGCACCGACCCGGTCACCGGCGGCTGGCCGTCACCGCCGTCGCAGGCGGAGATCGCGCGCTGGCGGCAGCTCGGCATCCAGAACCACCAGACGTACGGCGGCGAGCCGTTCTCCTTCTCGACGGGCAACCTGATCGAGCAGGAGGAGCTGTTCACCCTGCCCGGCGCCGGCGGTTCGTCGACGGACCTGAAGCTGTACTACAACTCCCAGGACGGACGCCTCTCGCGGATCGGTGCCGGCTGGTCCTTCGGGCTCGGCGCTCGCGCGCAGCGCTTCATCGACGGTTCGGTGATGGTCGTGCGGGACGACGGCGCGTCCTTCGTCTTCACCGCGGACGGTTCCGGTGGCTACTCGACCGCGGATGCCGGGGTGCACCAGACGCTGACCGAGGCCGGGGGTGGCCGGCTGAAGCTCACCGACGTCTCCGGCGAGTCGTGGGTGTTCGACGCGTCGAACATCGACGGCATCGGCGATCTAGTCGCGCACACCGACACGGCCGGTCGCACCACCACGTTGACCTACGGGGCTGTGAACCCGGATGCGCACCAGTTCCGTCCGCTGGCCTCGATCACCGACAGCGCCGGCCAGACCATCGCGGTCGACTCCGACGCGCAGGGGCGGGTCACCGGCTTCACCCGTCCCGGTGGCGACCGGTGGACGCTCGCCTACGACGGCAGCGGGAACCTGACGACGATCACCCGGCCGGACGGTCGCACCAAGACCTTCACCTATGACGCCAGGCACCAGTTGCTCACCGCGACCGACGCCACGGGCGCCGTGTATCTCAAGAACGAGTACGACGCGCAGGGCCGGGTGTCGAAGCAGTGGGACGCCGAGGGCAACCTGCGGCAGTTGGACTACTCGACCGCCGGGCAGACCACCTACACGGACAGCCTCGGTCGGAGGAGCGTCTACTTCTACGACGACCGGGCGCGGATCACGAAGGTGCAGCATCCCGACGGCACGACCGCGACCTTCGCCTTCGACGCCGACGACAACGTGACCGCCTCCACGGACGAGAACGGCGAGAAGACGACCTCCACCTACGACGGATCCGGAAACCTGCTCACGACGACGGCCCCGGACGGCGCGGTGACGAAGTACACCTACACGCCCGCCGGTCTGGTCGCGACGAAGACCGACACCGGCGGCACCGGCGGGGCGGAGCGGACCTGGGCGTACGACTACGACGCGGCCGGTCACGTGGTGTCGGTCCACCAGCCCGACGGCAGCACGATCGCCACCAGCTACGACGCGGCCGGCAACCTCAGCGCGACGACGCAGCCCTCCGGCGCGCAGACGACATACGCGCACGACGCGGCCGGCAACCTGACGAGCTCGACCGATCCGAACGGCCACACCACGACGTACGCGTACGACGCGGCCGGCCGGATGGTCTCCCAGACCGACCCGAACGGTCACACCACCCGCTACGCGTGGGACTCCGGAGATCGCATGGTGACGGCGACGAACGCGGCGGGGGGAGTGTTCGCCTACGGGTGGGAGCCCAACGACCACCTGGCGTCCCTGACCGACCCGCTCGGCGGGGTGACGAGGTATTCGTGGGACGCGATGTTCCACCTCACCGACAGCACCTCGCCGACCGGTGGCGTGACAACGTACGGCTACACGGCCGAGGACGCGCTGGCGAAGCAGAAGGATCCGCTCGGCGGCACCACCTCATATACGAGTGACGACCGCGACCGCACGGTGAAGACCGTCGACCCGAACGGCGGTGAGTGGACGTACAGCTACGACGGCGTCGGCAACCTCACCGCCTCCACGTCTCCTTCCGGCGCGAAGACGACGTACTCCTACGACGCTGCCGGTCGCCTCGCGGCGCAGACCGATCCCACCGGCGGCAAGACGGCGTACGCCTATGACAGCGTCGGCCGCCTGACGAAGCAGACCGACCCCGACGGCGTGTCGACGAAGTACGCCTATGACGTCCTGGATCGGATCTCCCGGATCACCGACGGCCTCGGCAAGCACACCGACCTGGCCTACGACGTCGACGGCAACCTCACCAGCGTGACCGACCGCCAGGGCAACGTCACGACGTACGGGTACGACGCCGCCGGGCAGGTCGTCTCCCTGACGACCCCGTTGGGGGAGACCACGGGCTACGGCTACGACGCGGATGGCAACGTGACCTCGGTCACCGACCCGCTGGGCCGCACCACCACGTATGCGTACGACGCGCTCGAGCAGCTCACCTCCGTGACGGATCCTGCCGGCGACACCACCTCCTACGCGTACGACGGCAACGGCCGGACCACGGCGGTGACGGATCCCAACGGGCACACGACCTCCTACGCGTACGACGCCGACGGCAACCAGACCTCGACGACCGACGCGACCGGCGCGGTCACCACCTACGGGTGGGATGCGAACGGCGACCAGGTCTCGATAACCGACGCGAACGACCACGAGACCCGCTATGGATACGACCCCGCCGGCCAGCTCACTTCTGTCACCGAAGGGTACAAGGCCGGCGCGAAGCCCGGCCCGGACGTCAACGTCGTCTCGGCCTACGCATACGACGCGGACGGGAACCTCACGGCCGTGACCGACCCGAACGGCCACGTCACGACGTACACGGTCGACAGGTCCGGGCGCACGGTGTCGGAGGTGAACCCGGTCGGGAGCACCACGAAGTGGGCGCACACAGCGGCGGGACGTCTGGCGAAGACGGTCACCGGAACCGGCGCCACCACCACCTACGGCTACAACGCCCGCGGAGACCTGACCCGGCAGGATCAGGCCGGTGCCGTCGCCACCTACGAGTACGACGCCGAGCAGCGCCTCATCGCCATGACCGACCCCACCGGTGTCTCCGGCTTCACCTACGACGAGGACGGCCGCCGCACCACCCAGATCGACCAGCAGGGCGGGCACCTCACCACGGCGTACGACAAGGCCGGGCAGAGGACGTCGATGACCCTCCCGACCGGGCAGGCCATCGGCTACACCTACGACAAGGCTGGACGGGTCACGTCGCAGAGCTCGCCCTGGGGGACCCTCAGCTACAAGTGGGATCCGGCAGGGAACCTGGCCAAGCTGAGTCGGTCCACGGGCGTGACCACCAGCTACGGATACGACGCCGATGATCGGGTCACCGACGTGCTGCACACAACCCCGATGGCCGCGAGCACGGCCACACCCACGCCGACACCCACCCCGGCTGCTTTTGCGGCCGGCGATGCGTCCACTACGAAGTGCGCCACGGTCGCCGGCTACCTCCAGTCCCGGTCGGCGCCGGCAGCAGGGGAGAGCAGCCTCTGCGAGCACACCGATGCCTACCTGAACGGGCGAACCCTTCCGACTCCGGCGAACCCGGTCGCGGATGGAGGATCCCTGCGGTACTCGTACGCATACGACCCGGACGGGAACCTGGCCACGGCCACCCGGACGATCAGCGCACCCAAGGTATCCGCCGGTACTGCGGAGGATTCGACGTCGACGACCACGAAGCCGAAGGTGACGGCGAGGATCTACGGCTACGACGGTCTCGACCGCCTGAGCGCGTCGATCACCGATACGAAGGAGAAGAACTCTTACGGGTACGACCCGGCTGGCAACCGCACCAGCTGGACCCGGACGGGCGTCACCGACGGGAACTTCGCACAGACCGCGAACTACAACGACGCCAACCAGATCACGGCGACCAGCACCGACAAGGCCGGTCGCGGCGTCGCCGCGGGTGTCGCGTCGTACTCGTACGACGGCGCGGGAAACCGGATCTCCCAGTCGGTGGCCGGTGTCGGCACCTCCTACGCCTACAACGCGGTGGGCCAGACCAGCCAGTTCTCCCGCGACGGCCGCACCACCTCCTACGCCTACGACGGCCTCGGCCGCCAGGCCACGGTCACCGACCAGACCAAATACGGCACGGACACCACCACGAACACGTACGACGGCGGACAGCTCAGCCAGACCACGAGCAGCCGGCACGGCACGAGCACCCTGGTGACGGACGCGATCGGCCGGCTCGCGGAGCACGTCACCGCCACCGGCGACGCCACCTGGGACCTCCTGGACGGCCTCGGCTCCACCGTCGCCGGCGCCAGCGGCGGCTCGATCACCCAGTTGGCCTCCTACGAGGACTGGGGCGGCCAGCGCTTCGAGACCGGCGGATGGTCGGCACCGCTGGACTACACCGGACAAGCGCAGGATGCGACCCAGGGGTTGGTGCACAACTTCGCGCGCAGCTACGACCCGATGACCGGGTCGTGGACGAGCCCGGACACGTGGCGCGGATTGCTGCGGGAGCCGAAGTCGCTGGGGCGGTACCGGTACGTGGAGGGGAACCCGGTGTCGTACTTGGATCCGGATGGGCATGTGTGTGCGCGGCGCGGAGCGGGGGACGGGCTGCCGCTGGGGTGCGGTGCGCCGCCGGTGAAGGCGCAGAGCAGTGTGAAGATGCCGCCGACGCCCAACGACAGGGGCGGCAGGGATGCCCTGGCCGCAGGCCGCGGAACCACCTCAAACCCGAAGAACCTCGTCAACGGGCCTAGCGCGCGCAATGCAGTAGCAAAACGTCACGCAGACGAATGGCCCAAATCAGCCTGTCCGCCAGGGCAGTCCTTGACCTTCAACTCCTACACAAATCCTGTTTGTGCGAGCGACAAGAC
>JAEWDJ010000149.1 GCA_023390155.1 Actinomycetes bacterium
GGTCTGACCGCCGGGCTCTCCAGCGCCGCCCGCGCCGGCCCGCCCCCTAGACGGGACCGCCCGCCCGGGCGAGCATGGCCGGTATGAACGGCCTCACCGTCGACCGGCGCATCGCGGCGCCGCCCGAGCGCGTCTGGCGTGCGCTCACCGACCCGGTGCGCCTGGCGGAGTGGTTCTGGCCGCCGCGGTTCGAGACGGCGGTGGAGCTGGAGGCCCGCGAAGGAGCGACCTACCGGATCGCCTCCGCACCGGTCGGCATGGCGGTCTCTGGCACGATCGTCGCGATCGACCCGGAGCACAGCCTGACGCTCACCTGGCGCTGGGACGGCGAGGAGCTCGACACGCGCGTGCGCATCGCGCTCACCCCGGACGGGGACGGCACGCGCGTCACCGTACGCCACGACGGCTTCGCCGACGGCGAGACCGCCGGCGAGCACGTGCAGGGCTGGAACGACTGCCTCGACCGGCTGCCGGCGGCGCTCTAGGTGCACGCACGGCATCGGCGGTCGCACGCACTGCACCCCTGACCACCCCTGACCCGAGCGGTCCCTCCTGGCCTAAGCTGTTCGGCAGCGGTCCGGCCCGACGCCCGGCCGCCGGCGGAAGGGGAGCCCATGGGAACGATCGCAGTGCACGAGTTCGTCTCGCTCGACGGGGTGTTCCAGGATCCGAGCTGGACGATGGACTACGGCTTCGATCCGCTGATGGGCGACGACATCGGGCGCATCACCCGCGCCTCCGACGCCATCCTGCTCGGGCGGCGCACGTTCGAGATGTTCGCCCCCGCCTGGTCGACCCGCACCGCCGCCGACGACCCCGGGGCGCCGTTCTTCAACGACACGCAGAAGGCGGTCGTGAGCGGCAGCCTCGACGACGCCGCCGCGGAGGCCACCTGGCGCAACTCGCGCTCGCTCGGCGCCTACGACGCCGAGACGCTGCGCGCGTTCAAGGGCGGCGTGTCCGGCGGCATCTACATCAGCGGCAGCGGCTCCCTGGTGCGCGCGCTGCTCGCGGACGGCCTCGTCGACTCCCTCCACCTGTTCGTCTACCCGGTCGTGCTCGGAACGGGCGAGCGCCTCTTCCCCGAGGGCTCGGCCGAGGCGCGGCTGCGGCTCCGCCACTCCGACGCCTACGACAACGGCGTCCTCCACCTCCACTACTCACCCGCCTGACGCCGGAATGCGGTCACGAGCTGACCGCATCTCCGCATAGCGTCGGCAACGACAACTCCATCCGGTACGGATGTCGCCGGGCCGCGCTACGGTTGTCGCTGTTCGAGAATTACTCAGACAGTGACGTCGCGGGGCGGGCCGGCGACATCACGCCTCGGCGGCGGCCATCGTGCCGTCCCCGCCCGGGCACCTCACCAGCACTCCGAACCTTCAGGAACTCTCGTGACTCTTCTGCGAATGGCGCTGCGCTTCGTCCGACCCTATTGGGGCTCGGTCGTCGCGGTCGTGATCCTCCAACTCATCGCGACCCTCGCCGCCCTGTACCTCCCCACCCTCAACAAGGACATCATCGACAAGGGCATCGTCACCGGCGACACCGGATTCATCTGGTCGACCGGCGGGATGATGCTGCTGGTCTGCTTCGTGCAGGTCATCGCCGCGATCACGGCCACCTACTTCGGCGCGCGCGCGTCCATGTCGGTCGGCCGCGACATCCGCCGCTCCTTCTACCGCACGGTGGACGGCCTGCCGTCGCTCGACCTCGCGCGCTGGGGCATGCCGACGCTGATCACCCGCAACACGAACGACGTGCAGCAGGTGCAGATGCTCGTGCTGCTCACGCTCAACTTCATGGTGTCGACGCCGATCATGTGCATCGCGGGCATCATCCTCGCGGTGCAGGTGGACGCGGGGCTCTCCTGGCTCATCTGGGTCTCGGTCGCCGTGCTGTTCGTGGTCGTCGGCGTGCTCGTGTGGCTGCTGCTGCCGCTGTTCCGCGAGATGCAGGAGCGCATCGACGGCGTCAACGGCGTCATCCGCGAGCAGATCGTCGGCATCCGCGTCATCCGCGCCTTCGTCCGCGAGAAGTTCGAGAGCGTGCGCTATGACGAGGCCAACCTCGCCCTGACCCGGGTCTCCGTCCGCGTCGGCAACATCTTCGTGCTGATGTTCCCGCTCATCATGCTGATCCTCAACGCGGCGACCGCCGCCGTGCTGTGGTTCGGCGGTCACCGGGTGGACGCGGGCGACATCCAGATCGGCGCGCTCACCGCGTTCCTCCAGTACCTCCTGCAGATCCTGGTCGCGGTCATGATGGGCGTCTTCATGGCCATGATGATCCCGCGCGCGATGGTGTGCGCGGAGCGCATCGACGAGGTGCTGAGCGCCACGCCGTCGCAGCGGGGCGGGGCGGCGGGCAGCGCGCTCCCCGCCGACGGCCGCGTGGACGTGGAGGGCGTGACGTTCGGCTACCCCGGCGCCGAGAAGCCCGTGCTGAGCGACGTGTCGTTCACGGCCGAGCCCGGCCGGATCACCGCCATCGTCGGCTCGACGGGCTCCGGCAAGTCGACCCTGGTGTCGGTGATCGCCAACCTGTTCACGCCGCAGAGCGGCCATGTGCGCATCGGCGGCGTGCCCGTCGACACGCTCAGCCGGCAGCAGCTCGCCGGTCAGCTCGGGCTGGTGCCGCAGCGCCCGTACCTGTTCTCGGGCACGGTGGCGAGCAACCTCCGGTTCGGCCGCCCCGACGCGACCGACGAGGAGCTGTGGGAGGCGCTGCGCGTCGCCCAGGCTGAGGGCTTCGTCCGCGCCAAGGAGAAGGGGCTCGACGAGCGCATCTCCCAGGGCGGCACCAACGTCTCGGGCGGCCAGCGCCAGCGGCTCTGCATCGCGCGTGCGCTCGTCGCGCAGCCGAAGGTGTTCCTCTTCGACGACTCCTTCTCGGCGCTCGACGTCGCGACCGACGCCCGCCTGCGCGCGGCGCTCGCGGAGTCCACCGGCGACGCGACCGTCATCGTCGTCGCGCAGCGGGTGTCGACCATCCGCGAGGCCGACACGATCGTCGTGCTCGACGACGGCCGGGTCGTCGCCCGCGGCACCCACGACGAACTGCTCGAGACCAGCGACACCTATCGCGAGATCGTCGAGTCGCAGCTGAGCCTGGAGGTGGCCTGAGATGGCCCGCGAGAAGACGGCCAAGCGGCCGAAGAAGCAGACCGAGGCCGACCGCGCCGCCCACGAGGCCGCCGTCGCGGCGACGCTCGAGGAGGTCGACTACGAGTACGAGCCGACCATGTCCGACGGCGACATGTTCGGCGACGCCCCGGCGAAGAAGGCCGAGAACTTCTGGCCGTCCTTCAACCGGCTGATGGGCCTCCTGAAGCCGGAGTGGGTCGGCATGACCTGGGTCACCCTCCTGGTCGTGGTCTCGGTCGCGCTCGTCGTGATCGCCCCGCGGATCCTCGGGCAGGCGACCGACGTCATCTTCTCGGGCGCGGTCGGCACGATCGACACGAAGGGCCAGCTGATCCCGGGCACGGGCATCGACTTCGTCGAGCTCGGCCGCCTGCTGATGATCGTGCTGGCGATGTACATCGTCGCGTCGCTGCTGCAGTGGTGGCAGGGCTACATCCTGAACGCCCTGGTCATGCGGGTGGTCTACGGTCTGCGGCGCGACGTCGAGACGATGCTCAACCGACTCCCGCTGCGCTACTTCGACACCCGCCAGCGCGGCGACCTCATGTCCCGCGTCACCAACGATGTCGACAACATCCAGACCGCGCTGCAGCAGGCGTTCTCGCAGCTCATCCAGTCGGTGCTGATGGTCGTCGGCATCGGGATCATGATGTTCATCGTGTCGTGGCAGCTCGCCCTGATCGCGCTCATCTCCATCCCGCTGTCGGGTCTGATCGCCGGCGTCATCGGCTCGCGGTCGCAGAAGCTGTTCAAGCAGCAGTGGGCCTCGACCGGCAACCTGAACGGCCACATCGAGGAGTCGTACTCCGGGCTCGAGCTGGTGCGCGCCTTCGGCCGCGACGGCGTCATGCTGGAGGAGTTCGACAGCCGCAACCAGAAGCTGTACCGCTCGATGGTCGGCGCGCAGTTCGTGTCCGGGATGATCATGCCCGCCATGAACTTCGTCTCCTACCTCTCGTACGTGCTCATCGCGGTCGTCGGCGCCCTGCGCGTGGTGGCCGGTCAGATGACCATCGGCGACGCGACCGCGTTCATCCAGTACTCGCGCGAGTTCTCGCAGCCGATCGGTCAGATCGCCGGCATGGCGAACATGCTGCAGTCCGGCGTCGCCTCGGCCGAGCGCACCTTCGAGTTCCTGGACGCGGAGGAGCAGACCCCCGACCACGAGACGCGGCACCTGCCGGAGCGCGCCGACGGCCGGGTGGAGCTGGAGCAGGTGGAGTTCTCGTACGATCCGGCCGTGCCGCTCATCCGCGACCTCAGCCTCTCGGTGAAGCCCGGTCAGACCGTCGCGATCGTCGGCCCGACCGGTGCGGGCAAGACGACGCTGGTGAACCTCATCATGCGGTTCTACGAGCTGAACGGCGGCACCATCCGCCTCGACGGCATCGACACGACGGACCTCTCCCGCTCGGAGCTGCGCGGGCAGGTCGGCATGGTCCTGCAGGACGCCTGGCTGTTCTCGGGCACCATCCGCGAGAACATCCGCTACGGCCGGCTCGACGCGACCGACGAGGAGGTCGTGGCGGCCGCGAAGGCGACCATGGTCGACCGCTTCGTGCGGCAGCTGCCGGACGGCTACGACACCGTGATCGAGGCCGACGGCGGCAACGTCTCGGCCGGCGAGCGGCAGCTCCTGACGATCGCGCGCGCCTTCATCGCTAACCCGTCGCTGCTCATCCTGGACGAGGCGACCTCCTCGGTCGACACCCGCACCGAGCTGCTCGTGCAGCACGCGATGGCGGCGCTGCGCACCGACCGCACCTCGTTCGTGATCGCGCACCGGCTCTCCACCATCCGGGACGCCCACACCATCCTGGTCATGGAGAACGGCAGCATCGTCGAGCAGGGCGACCACGCGACGCTGCTCGAGCGACGCGGCGCCTACTACGACCTGTACATGACGCAGTTCCAGGGCGCCGCGACGGAGGAGGGCCTCGCGGGCGGCGCGGAGTCGCAGCCCTCGAAGAGCGCCGAGGAGGCGGAGATCACCGCCTGACGAGCCTGCCGACCGCAGCGGCCGCGACCGCGCCGGCGAGCACCCACGGCCCGAAGACGATCACGGGGTCGATCCAGGTGTGCTTCAGATCGGCGCGGCCGCGGCCGAAGCGGGAGGCGAAGGGCCGGTGCGCGGCCTCGGCCAGCACTCCCGACTCGGTGATCGGGTTGTCCGGCCTGCTGGTCGCGAGCGAGCGCAGGTGGCTGCCGATCGCGTCCACGCGGTCGCCGGCGACGAGCAGCAGCCAGTGGGCGGTGCGGCCCTCGCTGTAGCGGGCGTAGGCCAGGCGGCGGATCGCGCCCGAGACGCCGTGCAGCGGCTGAGCCGTCCCGAACACCGGCGTCAGCATCCCGTGCTCGATGGATCGCTCGCGGCCGGCGCGCGGCTGCTGGTCGCTCGGGACGATCCAGTGCGCTCCCGTGGCGTCCGGGTCGATCCGCTCGCGGGGGACCGACGGCCGGTCGGCGGGGTCGAGGTCCGCGCCCCAGCCCGGGATGCGCCGGCGCAGCTCCTCGGGGTCGTGAGTGGGGCTGTGGGTGACGGCGATGTACGGCATGTTCTTCTCCTTCGCGGTGGTGCGGTGCGGCGTCATCCCGCGGACGGAACGACGAGCGGCTTGATGACGTCGTCGAGCTTCGCCGAGAAGAGGTGGTAGCCCTCGGCGATGTGCTCGAGCGGGATCCGGTGCGTGACCAGCTCGCTCGGCTTCAGGTAGCCGTTGCGGACGTGCTCGAACAGGCGCGGCCACTGGCGCTTCACCGGGCACTGGTTGGTGTGGATGGTGAGGCCCTTGTTCATCGCGTCGCCGAACTTCACGGCGCTGAACAATGGGCCGTAGGCGCCGATCGCCGAGATCGTGCCGCCCTTGCGCACGGAGTCGATCGCCCAGTTGAGCGCCACCGGGGAGCCGCCCTGCAGCTTGAGCTTCGCGGCGGTGACGTGCTGGAAGACCGCGCCGTCCGCCTCGGCGCCGACCGCGTCGATCGCGACGTCGGCGCCCAGGAAGTCGGTGGTGCGCTTCATCTCCAGCACGATGTCGGACACCTGGGTGAAGTTGACGGTCTCGGCGTGCGCGAAGGTGCGCGCCCGCTCCAGCCGGTAGTCCAGGTGGTCGACCACGATGACGCGGCCCGCCCCCATCAGCCAGCTCGACGCCGCCGCGATCTGCCCGACCGGGCCGGCGCCGAACACCACCACGGTGTCGCCCTCGCGGATGTCGCCGAGCTGGGCGCCGAAGTAGCCGGTGGGCGTGGCGTCGGTCAGCAGGACGGCGTCCTCGTCCGACATCCACTCCGGGATCACGGTCGGGCCGACGTCGGCCAGCGGCACGCGCACGAACTCGGCCTGCCCGCCGTCGTAGCCGCCGCAGGTGTGCGAGTAGCCGTAGATGCCGCCCACGGCCGTGGCGTTCGGGTTGACGTTGTGGCAGTTGGAGTAGAGACCGCGCACGCAGAAGTAGCAGGTGCCGCAGAAGATGTTGAACGGCACCATCACGCGGTCGCCGACGGAGAGGTTCCGCACGTCGGAACCGATCTCGTCGACGACCCCGATGAACTCGTGGCCGAAGGTGTGGCCGATCCGGGTATCGGGCATCATGCCGTGGTAGAGGTGCAGGTCGAAGCCGCAGATCGCCGCCAGGGTGACGCGCACGATGGCGTCTCCCGGATGCTCGATCCGCGGCCGCGGCTTCTCCTCCACCCGCAGCTTGTAGGGCCCGCGGTACGTCATCGCCTTCATCTGTGCCTCCCGGATCGCGTGGCTGGACGTGTGCCGCTCAGTCGAGCCTGGCGAGGAGGGCCGGTCGAGGCATTGACAGCCGGGAAGGGGGGAGTAGGCGGGTGCCTCCATACTCCTCTTCGCTAGTTAATTGAACGAGTTGAGCGCCACCGCGCGTGCGCCTACAAGGGAGGCATGAGCAAGAAGCGCGCGGCCCTCCCTCCCGGGCCGACCTACGACTACGGCGGCTACCACGTGCGGATCGAGCCCGACGATGCGGCGACCGGCCGCTGGCGGGTCGTCGACGCCGAGGACGACACCTACTACGGCGTGATCGCGGCGGCGGATCCCGTCAAAGGGGAGCCCGAGGTCCACTTCGCCACGCACTTCCCCGGCGAGGAGGACATCCCGCCGCTCCGCATCGTCCCGCTCTGGACCACCGCGGTCGAGTTCCTCCTCGACGCCGGCGACTGACCAGCCACCGACTACACGAAAAGTGCGCCGTTCCGCGGGGGAACGGCGCACTTTCTGTGTGCTCGGGAAGTGCCTACGCCAGCGCGCCGATGGCGAAGCTCACGGCACCCTGCTCGTCCACCTGGGCGTCGAGCACCTTGTCGTCGAGCACGGCAGCGGCCTCCTGCTCGAGGAAGAGGCGCGCGCCTCCCGCGTCGACGATCTGGTCCGCGGGCTCGGGAGCCTCGTAGACGGCCGCAGCGAACGCCGTGTTGTCGGGGTTGCTGCTGCTGATGCGCAGGCCGGCCTCGTCGGCGGGCGACTGGTCGGTCAGGGTCTTGACGATCGTGGTGGCGTTCTCAGTGAGGGTGAGCATGTGCTCTCCTTCCGGTCGATTGCTCCAGGAGCCAGCCACGTTCCCGCGACCTGCCGGAGCCCGCAACCGGGGATCGGGTCTTTGCCAGGAAACACTCACCAACCAGAATGAGGAGGGTGACGGACTCCCACGACTGCTGCGCCCCCTCCCGGTCGGACCTCTTCCTGGGGCGCCGGCCGCAACCCGCGGCGCACGACGCCGTGGCGGGCGGCGGTCACGGCATCGAGCAGGCAACGGTCCCGGCTCAGACCTTCGTCATGGGCGACGCCCACGGCGACGACCGGTGGGGCGACGGGGAGACCCCGCTGCATCCCGTCACGCTGGAGGCCTTCGAGATCGACGCCACCAGTGTCACCAACGCGGCTTTCGCGCGCTTCGTCGACGCCACGGGCTACCGCACCGAGGCCGAGACGTTCGGTTACTCCGCGGTCTTCCACCTGGCCCTCGCGGCCGACGAGGAGGATGTGCTCGGCCAGCCGCCGCAGACGCCGTGGTGGCTCGGCGTCGCGGGCGCCGACTGGCGGCACCCGGGCGGCCGGCACTCCGGCATCGACGGGCTGGAGGAGCATCCCGCCGTTCACATCTCCTGGAACGACGCCGTCGCCTACTGCGAGTGGGCGGGGCGCCGGCTCGCCACGGAGGCCGAGTGGGAGGCCGCGTCGCGCGGCGGCCTCGAAAGCGCGCGCTACCCCTGGGGCGATGAGCGCGGCGGGGAGGAGCTCGCCCCCGGCGGCTGGCGGGCGAACATCTGGCAGGGCGCATTCCCCGAACGGAATACGATGGCCGACGGCTTTCTGACCACCGCCCCCGTGCATTCCTACGAGCCGAACGCCTACGGCCTGTGGCAGACGGTCGGCAACGTCTGGGAGTGGGTCGCCGACTGGTACGACCCCGGCTACTACGCCGTCTCCCCGGTGGCCGCCCCCCCCGGGCCGGCCCCCGGGCCACAGCGGGTGCTGCGCGGCGGGTCGTTCCTCTGCCACGACTCCTACTGCAACCGCTACCGCAACGCGGCGCGGTCGTCGAACACGCCGGACTCGTCGATGGCGAACTCCGGCTTCCGCACGGTCAGCCGAACGCCTCCACCAGCGCGCGGTTGAACGCCGGGAGGTCGTCCGGCTTGCGTGACGACACGAGCGTGAAGGCGCCGTCGTCGACCACGACCTCCTCGTCGACCCAGGTCGCCCCGGCATTGCGGTAGTCGGTCTGCAGGCTCGGCCAGCTGGTGAGCGTGCGGCCGTCGACCACACCGGCCTCCACCAGCACCCAGCCGCCGTGGCAGATCACCGCGATCGGCTTGCCCGCCTCGGCGAATTGCTTCACCAGCTCCACCGCCGCCGGGAAGGTGCGCACCTGGTCGCCGTTCGCGACACCGCCCGGCAGCACCAGGCCGGCGAAGTCGTCCGCCGACACCGCGTCCAGCGTCGCGTCCACCGGGAAGGTGTCGGCGGGGGTCAGATGCTCGAACGCCTGCACCTCGCCCGACTCCTTCGAGATGAGGCGCGGGGTGCCGCCCGCCTCGGTCACCGCCTTCCACGGCTCGGTCAGCTCGGCCTGCTCGATGCCCTCGGGGCCCACCAGGAATGCGATCGTACGTCCGTCCAACGTCATGACGTCTCCTTTCGTCCGCCCCACACGTACGCCGCGCGGGCGGGAGAATGAACCCATGACGAGCATCCCGCAGGTTCCTCTCAACGACGGCAGCAGCATCCCGCAGCTCGGCTTCGGCGTCTACAAGATCCCGGAGGCCGAGACGGTGGACGCGGTGCTCGCCGCGCTCGAGGCCGGCTACCGCCACATCGACACCGCCGCCTTCTACGAGAACGAGCGCGCGGTGGGGGAGGGCGTGCGCCGCAGCGGGCTCGCCCGCGAGGAGGTGTACGTCACCACCAAGGTCTGGTGGACCGAGAACGGGTACGACTCCGCCCTGCGCTCCTTCGACGCGAGCCTGGAGCGGCTGGGCTTCGACACCGTGGATCTGTTCCTCATCCACTGGCCGGCCCCGAAGCACGACAAGTACGTCGAGACCTGGCGGGCCCTCGAGCGCATCCGCGCGGAGGGTCGGGCGCGGTCGATCGGCGTCGCCAACTTCCACACCCACCACCTCGACCGGCTCGCCGCCGAGACGGACGTGGTGCCCGCCGTCAACCAGGTGGAGCTGCACCCGTGGCTGCCGCAGGAGGGGGTGCGCCGCTACGACGCGGAGCACGGCATCGTGACGGAGGCCTGGTCGCCGCTCGCCCGCGGCCGCGTGCTGGGCGACCCGACGCTCGACCGGCTCGCCGCCGAGCATGGCGTCTCGCCCGCGCAGATCGTCATCCGTTGGCAGCTCCAGCTGGGCAACGTCGTCATCCCGAAGTCGTCGACCCCGGCCCGCATCCGCGAGAACCTGGACGTGTTCGGCTTCGCCCTGGACGCGGACGACCTCGCCGCCATCGCCGCGCTGGAGACCGGCGAGCGGACCGGCAAGGACCCGGACGACCTCGGCTGACCGCGGCCCCGGGCTACCCGCGGCCCCGGCCACCCGCGGCCCCGGCTACCCGCTGCTGACCGCCCCGGCCCGCCCTACTCCCCGGTCGGATGCGCCCCGATCACGTCGAGCACCCACGCCAGCGAGAACGCCCGCTCCCGCCACGCCGAATAGCGGCCCGAGACGCCGCCGTGCCCGGCCGCCATCTCGATCTTGAGCAGCGCGTCCGCCCCAGCGACGTCGCGCAGCTTGGCGACCCACTTCGCCGGCTCCACGTAGAGCACGCGGGTGTCGTTGAGGCTGGTCACGGCGAGGATGCGCGGATAGCGGGTCTCGTGCACGTTCTCGAGCGGCGAGTACGACTTCATGTAGGCGTACACGTCGGCGTCGTGCAGCGGGTCGCCCCACTCGTCCCACTCGATGACGGTCAGCGGGAGGGAGGGATCGAGGATGCTCGTCAGCGGGTCGACGAACGGCACCTCCGCGAGCACGCCCGCGAAGTACCGGGGCGCCAGGTTCGCGATCGCGCCCATCAGCAGCCCGCCCGCGCTGCCGCCCTGGGCGGCCAGCCGGTCGGGCGAGGTCCAGCCCTCGTCGATCAGGTGGCGCGCGCACTCGACGAAGTCGGTGAAGGTGTTCTTCTTGTGCAGCTTCTTACCGTTCTCGTACCAGAGCCGGCCCAGTTCGCCGCCGCCGCGCACGTGCGCGATCGCGAAGACGACGCCGCGGTCGAGCAGGCTCAGGCGCGGGATGCCGAACGACGGATCCATGCTCGCCTCGTACGAGCCGTAGCCGTAGAGCACCAGCGGCGCCGGCTCGCCCGGCGTGACGAGGTCGCGGCGGTAGACCAGCGAGATCGGGATGCGCGTCCCGTCCTTGGCGGTCGCCCACTCCCGCCGCTGCTCGAACAGCTCGGGGTCGAACTCGCCGAGCACCGGCTGCCGCTTGCGCAGGGTCAGCTCGCGGGTGCGCACGTCGTAGTCGTAGACGCTCGACGGCGTGACGAAGCTGCCGTAGCCGAGGCGCAGCGACGGCTGGGTCCACTCGGGGTTGCCGCCCACGCCGACCGTGAACAGCGCCTCGTCGAAGGGGAGCTCGTGCAGGGTGTCGTCGTCGGAGCGACCGGCCTCCGGGATGCACGCGACCGCGACGCGCGTGAGCCCGTCGCGCCGGTACTCCAGCGCCACGAAGTCGCGGAAGGCGTCCACGCCCTCGATGCGGACGGCCGGGTCGTGGGGGAGGATCGTCTTCCGCGCGCCCTGCGGGTCCTCGGCGGAGACGCTCACGAGCTCGAAGTTCACGGCGTCGTCGTTGTGCACGATCAGGAGCCGGTCGTGGCCGTCGACGATCGCGTGCTCCACGTCGTACTCGACGCCGTCCTTGCGCGGCCAGACGACGGTGAACGCGCCGGTCGGGTCGTCCGAGCGCAGCAGCCAGGTCTCGCTGGTGATGTTGGAACCCGCCTCGATCACGAGGAACCGGCGGCTGCGGGTCAGCCCGACGCCGATCCAGAAGCGCTCGTCGGGCTCATGGAAGACCTGCACGTCCTCCTCGCCGTCCGGCCCCTGACCGACGCGGTGACGCCAGACGGTGTCCGGGCGCCAGGCGTCGTCCACCGTGGTGTAGAAGATGTGCTCGCCGCTCTGATCGAACAGGGCGCCGGCGCCGGTGCCCTCGATCTCGTCGGCGAAGACGGCGCCGTCGCCGGCGAGGGAGCGCACGCGCACGGTGTAGCGCTCGTCGCCCTCGGTGTCGACGCCGTAGAGCAGCCGGGTGCCGTCGGCGCTCACGTCGAAGCTGCCGAGCGCGTAGAAGTCGTGGCCCTCGGCCTCCACGTTGTCGTCGAGCAGGATCTGCTCGCCGGGCAGGCCCTCCGTCTGCGCGGCGTCGTCGAGCGCGGGCGGCTCCCAGTCGTCGGGGGAGGCGATCGGGGCGCGGCAGTGGATGCCGTACTGCTTTCCCTCCACCGTGCGGGTGTAGTACCACCAGTCGCCCTCGCGCACCGGCACGCTCAGGTCGGTCTCGCGGGTGCGGCCCTTGATCTCCTCGAAGATCTGCTCGCGCAGCACGGCGAGGTGCTCGGTGCGCGCATTCGTGTACGCGTTCTCCTCGTGCAGGTGCGCGAGGACGGCGGGGTCGTCCTTCTCGCGCAGCCACTCGTACTCGTCGATGTACACGTCCCCGTGGTGGACGCGTTCGGTCGGCTTCTTCTCGGTGGTCGGCGGGGTGAGCATGTGCTCAGGCTACCGGCCGGCCCGTGTGCGCACCCTCCACCCCGGGTAGGGTGGCCCACGTGAGCGACAAGTGGTGGCAGTCGGCGGTCGTCTACCAGGTCTATCCGCGCAGTTTCGCGGACAGCGACGGCGACGGGATCGGCGATCTGCGCGGCATCATCCAGCACCTCGACCATCTGAAGGAGCTCGGCGTCGACGTCGTCTGGCTCTCGCCGATCTACGCGTCGCCGCACGACGACAACGGCTACGACATCAGCGACTACCAGCGCATCGATCCGCTGTTCGGCACCCTCGAGGACTTCGACGAGCTCCTGGCGGGGATGCACGAGCGCGGGATGAAGCTGGTGATGGACCTGGTGGTCAACCACACCTCCGACGAGCACCCGTGGTTCATCGAGTCGGCCTCCAGCAGCGACAACCCCAAGCGCGACTGGTACTGGTGGCGGCCGCCGCGCGACGGCGCGCAGCCGGGCGAGCGGGGCGCCGAGCCGACGAACTGGGGCTCGTTCTTCTCGGGCTCGGCCTGGCAGCTCGACGAGCAGACGGGCGAGTACTACCTGCAC